>NZ_RZSN01000222.1:0-8200 GCF_003997315.1 Mesorhizobium sp. M1A.F.Ca.IN.020.04.1.1 | reverse complement strand
CCGGTGATCTTCGACGCCACCCATTCCGTGCAGCAGCCGGTCGAGCCGCCCTGCCCGCCCGGCTGCTGCACGGAATGGGTGGCGTCGAAGATCACCGGCGCGCCGATCTCGGCCATGATCGGCAGCGCTCGCATGTCCGACACCAGTGTGTTGTAGCCGAAGGAGGCGCCGCGCTCGGTGACCAGCACGTTGGCGTTGCCGGAACCGGTGACCTTGGCGACGACATTCTTCATGTCCCATGGCGCCAGGAACTGACCCTTCTTGACGTTCACCACCTTGCCGGTGCGCGCCGCCGCAATCAGCAGATCCGTCTGCCGGCTGAGAAAGGCCGGTATCTGCAGCACATCCACATGCGGCGCGACCAATGCGCATTGCTCCTCGGTGTGGACGTCGGTCAGCACCGGCAGTCCGAACTCCTTGCGCAGGTCGTCGAAGATCGGCATCGCCGCCTCGATCCCGGCACCGCGCGCGCCGCCGAGCGAGGTGCGGTTGGCCTTATCGTAGCTCGTCTTGTACACCAGCCCGATACCGAGCCTTGTGGTTAGTTCCTTCAGTGCGCCGGCCATGTCGAAGGCGTGCTGGCGCGACTCGAGTTGACAGGGGCCTGCGATCAGCGACAAGGGCGCATTGTTGGCGAAAACCACCTTGCCGACGCTTACCGCGGCATTGGGCGCAAGGGGCTCGCTCATGGGATCTCCCGAAAGATGAAGGCCGCGCCCTGACCGGGTGCCGGCGGCACGACGACATCGTCGTCGCTCATGTTGTGCTCTATCGCGTTTGCCGCAAGTAGCTGGGTAGCTGCGGCGACGCTGCGAACCGCAAAGATGACGGCCGCAAATCGCAGGTCCGAAGGCTGCCTTGCCGAAGCACCGAACCGTGCGGCAAAAGCGTCGGGCGTCAGAACGGCCAGGGTCGCGTTTGGCAGGTCAGTCCTGTCGCCGTCGCTCGCGTCCTGGCCGGCAGCGATCGATATCAGTCCCCTCTGGCTCGAAGGCTCGTCGCTCACCGCCACGATCTCAACGATGCCGGTCACGCCATTGGCATGTGCCTGCAGTGCGGTGCGGTCGATCTGCGGCGCGTTGATGCGCTGGCAGGCGAACAGGAAGGCGTCCGGTGCTTTTCTATCGGCCGCGAATGCCAGTTTGAACGATGCCGTGTCGCTTTTGCCCGTGGTGTCGGTGAAGGCGCGCGAAAAGCTCAACATGTTGCCAGCCGACAGCCCCGCTTCGACATAGCGCGCGTGGTCGGCATCTGCATCGGCGGTCCCGAAGACGACCGCGGAGAAGCCCTCGTCGTCAAGCCTGCTGCGGTAAAGGCGGTCGCGCGCGACGAAGACGTTGCCTTCGCCCATCGCCCGATCGGCCGTTTTGTCATCGCCGACGGCCAGCGGTTCCAGATAGGTGCCGTCGGTGAAGAAGACACAAGCGTTCTCGGTCCCGAAAGGATGGACGCCGGTCGGGGCGACGACGAAGCCGAGCGACGAGAGGCGCTGCCTTGCAATGTGGAGGCTCCGCGTGGGCAGAACGAGATGGTCGAGCGGATGGGGCGGAGTTTTCGTCATGCCGGCGCGGTGTGCACCATTGCGGAAATCGGTTCAAGGCCTGGCGTCCAAGGCGAGCGGACGGCGCGGCTCAGGCGGCGGCCACGACGTCGGCCGAATAACGCAGCTCGCGCAACGGTTTAACCCTGCCTGTCGTCTCCGCATAGATCGGATGCGCCCTGTATGCTGCGAGCGCTGCCTCGTCCTCGAATTCGGCATAGACGACCACGTCGATCGCGTTTGAGAACAGATCGACCTTGGTATTGAGCGTCACCTCGAAGTGTTTCGAATGGGGAATCTTGCCCAGTTCCTGCAGCCCTGACCGGACGGCCTCCACATCCTCCTTGCGCCGCACGCTGAAGAAAACGATGTGCCGGATCAAACCCAGCCTCCTTGATCGACGGATGAACGCGTTTTGTGGGAGCAAGGCCGTCGCGTCAACCGGCAACGATGTCGCGCCCGCTATTTGAGCGGCAGCGTCGGGGCCTCAGGCAGCGCCGGTGACGTAACGCACGATGCGCGACATCTCCCTGACGGTCGCGTCGAGATATTGGCCCTGGTTGTAGAGGCCGTCCCAGATCAGGAAGAACGTGATGGCGACGATAACGATCACATAACGCATGGCTAAAGCTAGCGTATGTCCTCAAACCGAACCAGAGCGCCTTCACGGCAATCGTTCCAATTCACTGCTTTGTAATCGACGCACCTTTCCGGCGTCATGGGACCCAGCGCCGGCTACCTGGAGAGCTGCGGTGCGAGCACAAATGTCTCATGCGAACGTGATGCAACCGCGATCGGACATCCGGCATTTTTCCGACTGTCCGGCGCCGTCACTGCATCCTCGGGCGAGCGCCGAGCGTCGTTCGCAACAGGAGGCTTCCTTGAACCGCACCGTAGCCGTCGCCGTGCTGCTGCTTGCCGTGATCTCGGCAAGTGCCGCTGAAGCAAAAGTATCCTTGCCCACAGTCACCAATGACCCGCTGGGCGCGCTGACTGCCCCGACGCTGACACCGGGGGCCAGCGACCTTGTCAACAACACGCCGACATCGACCATCCAGGAGATTCGCCACCCGAGAGGAATGGCGCCGCTGACCGTGCCCAGCGATCCGCTCGGCACGTCGATCCAGCCGGCCTTCCCCGGGCCGCTCACCACGCCCGCGACCACCCCTTCGCCTTAGCCAAATCAGGCCGGCCCGGCCGCGCAACATCAAAGGGTAATGCGGTATTTGGCAAACCCCGCCTCACCCTCGCCCGCCGGCTCGATCTTCAGCGACTTCACCTGACCGATGAAATCCTTGGCCCTGGGTCCGGTCTCGAAGACAACGCTGGTTCCAGGCAGCGGCGCGAACGACCAGTTGTCGTCCGCCGACGGATTGATCGTGCCCTCGCTGATGACGTAGCGCACGATCACGTCGCGGTTGGTGTCCGGCGCCTCATAGATGATCTTCGAAGCATTGATATCAGGGAAATTGCCGCCGCCGCCAGCGCGGTAGTTGTTGGTGGCAACCACGAATTTCGCTGCCGGATCGAGCGGCTTGCCGCCGAATTTAAGATCGACGATGCGACTGGAGCCGGCATTGGCGACGGCGCCCTTCGTATCGTATTTCGGTGGCTGCGACAGGTCGATCTTGTAGGTGATGCCATCGATGACGTCGAAATTGTAGGAGGGGAACTCGGTGTTGATCAGCGGCTGATCCGCCTTCCCGGGCTCGATCCTGTTGAAGATGCCGGCCGACATCTCCAGCCATTCCTTGACTTGCGAGCCGGTGATTTCGACCGCGCGCACGGTGTTCGGATAAAGATAGAGATCGGCGACGTTCTTGATGGCGATATCGCCGACAGGAACGTCGGTATAGTAGTCGGCGCCGTTGCGGCCGCCTGCTTTGAACGGTGCCGCCGCAGAGAGGAGCGGCACGTCCTTCCACTCTGTGCTCTTCAGAATATCCTTGAGATACCAGCTCTGCGCCTGATTGACGATCTGCACCGAGGGATCGTCGGCGACCAAAGCGAAATAGGAATAGAGCGGCGCGGACGTCTTGCCGACGGGGCGGCGGACATAGGCGAGCGTCGCCTCGTGATCCTGCTCGAGCGCCGCGATGATGCGTTTGTCGTCGCCGACCGTAGCCTTGTTCTTGCTGTCGACCCGCTCATAGATCGGCCGCGCCTCGGAGGTGGCCGAGACGACGCGCCATTTCGAGCCATCGCGCTCAAGAAGCAGGTCGATCAGGCCCATATGCGAGCCCCAGAAGCCGCCCATCACCGCCGGCTTGCCCTGCAGAGTGCCTTTTTCGGTGTCGACGCCTTCCAGCGCCTGGAAATCCTTCTTGCCGGGGAAGACGAGATGCTGGTGCCCGGTGAAGACCGCGTCGATGCCTTCGACGCCGGCGACGAAGAAGGAGGCGTTCTCCATCATGTCGCCCTGCTTGATATCGATGCCGGAATGCGAAAGCGCAATGACGATGTCGGCGCCCTCCTCACGGATTTGCGGTACCCAGGCCTTGGCCGCCTGGACAATGTCGCGGGTCTGGACGTTGCCTTCCAGGTTTTTCAGGTCCCAGACCATGATCTGCGGCGGCACGAACCCGATGACCCCGATCTTGATCGGCTGTTCGGCGCCGGAGCCGTCCTTGATCTTCTTGTCGAGGATAACATAGGGCTTGAGGTAGAGCTTGTCGTCGCGCGGGTTCGTGGCGAGCGTGGTGCCCCGGATCAGGTTGGCGCATACGAAGGGGAAATTGGCGCCGGCCAACACCTTGTCCATGAAGGACAGGCCGTAGTTGAATTCGTGGTTGCCGAGGGTCGAGCATTCATAGCCGAGCAGGTTCATGCCCTTCATGATCGGATGCAGGTCGCCGTCCTTCATGCCCTTTTCATAGGCGATGTAGTCGCCCATCGGATTGCCCTGCAACAGGTCGCCGTTGTCGATCAGCATCGCATTGGTGGCTTGCTTGCGCACCCCGTCGATCAGCGAGGCCGTGCGCGACAGGCCCATCGTGTCGTTCGCTTTGTCGGCGTAATAATCATAAGGCAGCAAATTCACATGGATGTCGGTCGTCTCCATGATCCTCAGATGCGCCTGATTGGCTGCGGCCCGGACGGAGAACGGATGCAGCATGATCAGCGCTCCGCTGGCGGCGGCTCCGGCCAGGAATTCGCGGCGAGAGACGGGCAAAAGTGACATTGTTTTCCTCCTCTTAGACAACGCGACATGCCCTGCCCCTCAATCGGAACATGCCGCCGAAGGCATTTCGAGTCCATGTCTGTTGGATGTCTGTTGATCACGACAAGGTGACGCGTCGATGAAAAGCAATCAGCTCTTGTCGTCGTCACCCTGAGTGATCAGGCGCGCGCTGCGCTGTCCGGTAAAATATATCCATAGCCAGCTGAGCGACACTGCGAGCCGATTGCGGAAATCGATCAGGAAATAAATGTGCGCTATCCCCCAGAGCCACCATGCGAGCCAGCCGGTGAGCTTGATCCAGCCGAAATCGATGGCGGCCGCGCGTTTGCCGATCGTCGCCAGGTCGCCGGCATGCTTGTAGCGGAAAGGGCGTGGCGTTGCGTCGCCATCGAGTCTCGCTTTGATCGTCGCCGCAACATGCCTGCCCTCCTGCTTGGCGGACGGCGCCACGCCCGGTACCGGCTTGCCGTCCGGTCGCAGCAGATGCGCCGTATCGCCGATAACGAATATGTCGGGGCTGCCCGGCACGGTGAGATCGGGCTCGACCAGCACCCTGCCCGCCCGGTCGGCGGGCGCTCCCAGCCATTCCGCCGCAGGCGAAGCGGCGACGCCGGCTGCCCATAAAATCGTCTTTGCCGGCAGGTAGGTATCGCCAAAGACGACGCCCTCGGCATCCAACTGCGTGACGGCACGGCCAAGCTCGACCGTCACGCCAAGCCGCTCCAGCGCTTTTTGAGCATAGGCCGAGAGCTCCGGTGCGAAATTGGCGAGCACACGGTCACCGGCTTCGATCAGCACAACGCGCGCCTGCCGCGTGTCGATATTGCGGAATTCGCCGCGCAGCGTGTCCTGCGCAAGCTCTGCAATGGTGCCGGCAAGCTCCACGCCGGTCGGTCCGCCGCCAACGATGACCAGCGTCAGTAATGCCTGGCGCCTGGCGGGATCGGTCTCGCGCTCGGCTTGCTCGAAGGCGAGCAGGATGCGGCGCCGGATGGTGGTGGCATCTTCCAGCGTCTTCAGCCCGGGCGCGAATGGCTCCCATTCGTCATGGCCGAAATAGGCGTGGCGCGCGCCGGTGGCGAGCACTAGCGTGTCGTAGCCGACTGCGCTCCCGTCATCGAGCAGCACGCGTTTGCCTGCGCGGTCAACACCGATAACCGTACCCAGAAGCGTCGTCACGTCCTTGCGCTTGCGTAACAGATGACGGATCGGCCAGGCGATCTCGGAAGTCGCCAGCGCGGTGGTCGCCACCTGGTAGAGCAGCGGCTGGAACAAGTGGTGATTGCGCTTGTCGATCATGGTGATGCGCACCGGTGCGCCGGCCAGCGCGCGGGTAAGTTCGAGACCGCCGAACCCGGCGCCGACGATCACGACATGATGCTTGGCTTCGTCCATTTTCAGCCACCTCGCCCAAAGCAACCCGATTGCTTAGATGTAAGCATTTTTGTGCACCGCAACAACGCCGCCGCTGGCCATGTCATTGCCCGGGAGTCGTCGTCCGGTGTCGTGTACGCGCATGTCGCCCCGGAACGCCCGGTATAGCGTGGAGCAGAACGATAGGAGTGAAGCATGTCTGACAATCGCGATGACGACGGCCCGGCCCAATACGCTTCACCGCCTTGTTTCATGCATGAGCTCGACCCGGCCTATCAGATGCCGCTGTCCGACTGGACCGATGTCCGGCGCTGGCGCAAGGCGGAGCGTGAGCGGCTGATCGGCGCGCGGCTTGCGGTTTCCGCCGATGCACGCGCGGCAATGTCACAGCGGATTGCCGAGGGCCTCGATATGCTGGTCGGCAAGGTTGCCGGCCTTATGGTCAGCCTCTACTGGCCGTTCCGCGGCGAGCCGGACCTGCGCGGCTTTATGGCGTCGATCAATGCGCGCGGCGGCCGCACCGCGCTGCCCGTCGTCATCGAGAAGGGCCAGCCTTTGGTGTTCCGCGCCTACGCGCCGGGCGACCGGCTGGAGAAAGGCGTCTGGAACATCCCGATCCCGGCCGAGGGTGATCCTGTCCTGCCCGATATCGTGATCTCGCCTGTGGTCGGCATCGATCCCAGCAACTACCGGCTGGGCTATGGCGGCGGTTTCTACGATCGTACACTTGCTGCCATGCCGTTCAGGCCGCTGGTGATCGGCGTCGGCTACGAATTGCAGCGCATTCCCACCATCTATCCGCAGCGGCACGACATCCCGATGACCAAGGTGGTAACCGAGGCGACGGGAGCCTAAAGCAGTTCCAGGAAAAGTGTGTAGCGGTTTTCCGTCCGTAATTGCGCAAAGCAAAGAAATGAGCGGTTCGGGGTTCTCGTGAACGATGCAACGCTCTGACTTCAGCTAAGCCATTTCGGGCCTCAACCCCACCGCCGTCCTGTCTACGATCTCGCGCAGGGCGAAGGACGAGTTGATCTTCGTCACATGCGGCATCGCCGACAGCCATTCCTTGTGGATGCGCTCATAGTCGGCAAGGTCCTTGGCCGCTATACGCAGGATATAGTCGTATTCCCCCGACATCAAATGGCAGGAAAGCACGTTCGGGCAGCGTTTGATCGCCGCTTCGAAATCGGACAGTGTCTTCTCGAACTGCCCCGACAGCGATATATGCACGATCGCCGTCATCTGATGGCCGAGCGCGGCATTCGACAGCCGCGCGTGATAGCCGCGGATGGTTCCGGATTTCTCCAGATTGTCCAGGCGCCTGGAGCAGGCCGACTGCGACAGCCCAACCTTTTCGGCAAGCGCTGCATTGGGGATCCGGCCATCCTTCTGCAAGGTCTCCAGAATGGCGATATCAATCCTATCGAGCGGCATTTTTCGGGATTCCTGCGAATAATCCGGCATTTTGCGCAACGATTATCGAAGACCGGACGCTGCCGCAAGTGCATTCGCAAACACATACGGAACGATTCATGCTTCACTGCGTCTCATGCATGTCGCCCAACTGCGCGGCGGTTTGGGGTTGGCGGCATGCCCGGAAATGTCAGGGAGAGCGCCCTTTCAAGGGCCGGACAGGAGAAGAAGATGCGCGTCGGCTGCCCCAAGGAAATCAAGAACCATGAATACCGTGTCGGTCTGACGCCCGGCTCGGTTCGCGAATATGTCGCGCACGGCCACGAAGTGCTTGTCGAGGCCGGCGCCGGCGCCGGCATAGGCGCCGACGACAACGCCTATCGCGCCGCCGGCGCCACGATCGCCAAGACGGCCGCCGACGTGTTCGCCAAGTCGGACATGATCGTCAAGGTCAAGGAACCGCAGCCCAACGAATGGGTGCAGCTGCGCGACGGCCAGATCCTCTACACCTACCTCCACCTCGCCCCGGATCCGGAGCAGACCAAGGGCCTGCTCGCTTCGGGCGTCACGGCGATCGCCTATGAGACGGTCACCGACGACCGCGGCGGTCTTCCCCTGCTCGCGCCGATGTCGGAAGTCGCCGGCCGCCTATCGATCCAGGCCGGCGCGACCGCGCTGCAGAAGGCCAATGG
>NZ_RZSN01000221.1:0-8239 GCF_003997315.1 Mesorhizobium sp. M1A.F.Ca.IN.020.04.1.1 | reverse complement strand
GGCCTTCGGGCTCGGGCAAGTCGACGCTGATCAATGTGATCGCCGAGGGCAGCGTCTGCGTCTCGTTGGGGATGTTGGAGACGAAAGTAATGGTCGCGCCGAACTCGCCCATCGCCTTGGCGAAGGACAGGATCGCGCCGGCGATCAGGCCGGGCAGGATCAGCGGCAGCGTGATTGTGGCAAACACCCAGATCGGGTTGGCGCCGAGCGTGCCGGCGGCCGCCTCCATCTTGCGGTCGACCGCCTCGATCGACAGCCGGATCGCCCGCACCATCAGCGGAAACCCCATCACCCCGCAGGCAAGTGCTGCCCCCGTCCAGCGGAAGGAAAAAACGATGCCGAAATGCTCGGCGAGGAAGGCGCCGGCGGGCCCGCGCCGGCCGAAGGTGAGCAGCAGCAGATAACCGGTCACCACCGGCGGCAGGATCAACGGCAAATGCACCAGCCCGTTGAGCAAGGTCTTGCCCCAGAACCGCCCCCGGGCCAGGACCAGCGCGATCAGGATGCCGGGCGGCAGGCTGGCGATCATCGCCACAGTCGCCACCTTGATCGACAGCCGGACCGCATTCCATTCGTCGGGAGTGAGGTCCAGCAGCCAGTTCATTTGCGGTGTTAGGTCTTTCTCAGTTGCTCGGCGCGAGCACCGTAAAACCCTGTTCCTTGAAGAGCGCGGCGGCCTTGGCTGACTCGACGCATTTCAGGAAGGCAGCCGTATCCTTGTCCTTCGAATCCGCGGTCTGGGCAATCGGGTAGATGATCGGCGGGTGCGAATCCTCGGGGAAGGTGCCGACGACCTTGACGCCCTTTTCGGCATGGGCGTCGGTGGCGTAGACGATGCCGAGCGCGGCCTCGCCCGTCGACACCAGCTTGAGCGCGGCGCGGACATTCTCGGCCTGCGCGACCTTGCCTTCGACGGAGGACCAGACGCCCAGCCATTCCAGCGCCGCCTTGCCGTATTTGCCGGCGGGCACCGCCTTGAAATCCCCCATGGCGAGCCGACCGTCGCGGATGAGCCCGGCGAGATCGAAGCCCTTCTCGACCTTCGCCTCGACCTTGGAATCTTGCGGCGCCACGAGCACGATCTGGTTGCCGAGCAGCTTCACCTCGGTGTCGGGCCTGGTCAGCTTCTTGTCAGACAGATACTTCATCCAGTCGAGGTCTGCCGAGACGAAGACATCGGCTGGCGCGCCGCCCTCGATCTGCTTGGCCAGCGCCGAGCTTGCCGCATAGGAAATCGTGGCCGCTTCGCCGACCTCGGGCTCGCAGGCCTTGTTGACCACATCGAGCGCGTCCTTGAGGCTGGCCGCGGCGAACACGATCACCTTGTCGTCGGCGTGGGCTGCCGGCACAGCCGCCATCAACGCTGCCGTCACTCCGCCAATGGCCATCGCCTTCAATCCAAAACCCTTGCCCGTCATGAAACCTCGCCCTCTTCTGAAAATCCGTTCGGTTCGAGCCCTGATTCGATATATCCGGATGAACATAACAAGAAAAGGACTTTTAGGCTCCGCGCCGTTGTACGTCAGGATCCCACCAGCACACGGTGAAGTCCGTTCGATACAGCGAGGCATAGGCAGATGTAGATCAGCGCCGGCAATGTCCTAAAGGGCAAGGTCACGGAAATCGTCGAGGGATCGACCACCTCGCATGCCAGGATAGCTATCGGCCGCGGCGTCCTCGACACGGCTTCGATCCCCAACGAAGCGGTTGCCGATCTGCGACTGGGCAAGTAGGGCCTATGAAGTGATCAAGGCCTCCGACGTCATCGTCGGGACTGGCTGACGGCTTGAGCGCTGGCAGCGCTCAAAGCGGGCCTTATACCGCGATCGGCGCCTTGATATTGGCGTCCGCAAAATAGTTCTCGAGGCGGAAATCCTCGAAGCGGAAGGCAAAAAGATCCTTCACATCCGGGTTGATCCACATCGTCGGCAGCGACTTCGGCGTGCGCCGCATCTGCTCGCGCGCCTGCTCGAAATGGTTCGAGTAAAGATGCGCATCGCCGAGCGTGTGGACGAAATCGCCAGGCTTCAGGCCGGTGACCTGCGCCACCATCAGGGTCAGCAGGGCGTAGGATGCGATGTTGAACGGCACGCCCAGGAAAATGTCGGCCGAGCGCTGGTAGAGGTGGCAGGAGAGCCGGCCTTCCGAAACGTAGAACTGGAACAGGCAATGGCAGGGCGGCAGCGCCATCGCCTCCACTTGGGCCGGATTCCAGGCTGAGACGATCAGCCGGCGCGAATTGGGATTCTTGCGTACCTCCTTGAGAAGGGCGGCGATCTGGTCGATCTCGCCGCCGTGCCCATCCGGCCATGAGCGCCACTGCTTGCCGTAGACAGGGCCGAGATCGCCGTTCTCGTCGGCCCATTCGTCCCAGATGGTGACGCCGTTGTCGTTGAGATATTTGATGTTGGTGTCGCCGGCCAGGAACCACAGCAACTCGTGGATGATCGACTTCAGATGCAGCTTCTTGGTGGTGGTAACCGGGAAGCCGCGCGAAAGGTCGAAGCGCATTTGGTAGCCGAACACCGACCGCGTGCCGGTACCGGTGCGGTCGCCGCGATCGGCGCCGTTCTCCAGCACATGCTTCAACAGGTCGAGATATTGGCGCATCGGCTCGGCCTCGATTCGGATGACAAGCGATCATAGCCGACTGGCGGTGGGTCGAATACCCAAAGCCTACAGATGTCGATCCGGCGCGAAAAATCCACGGCGCCGGCACGTTGCCATGCCGGCTGCCGATCGCCTTGCCTCACAGAGAACCCAGTTTGCCCAGGTCCTTCGCCACCAGATAGTAGAAGGTCACGCGGCTCTTGGTGTTGTCGGCGGCCATCGCCTTGCACGCCTTCTCGATCGAGGCGTCGGCCTTCTTGGCGTCGGCAATCCCAAGCTTCTTGGTCACCCAGTTGTCCCGGACGCGCTCGAGCTCCTTCGGGTCCGCACAGGAGACCAGGGAGGAATCGCGGTTCCTGAGCGCGATGCCCAAGTGCTTGACGATCTTCTCGACCGCATCGGCGCTGGCGCCGGCATCGTATTTCTTCACATCCGCAAGATAGTCGGCCATGAAACTTCCCCTCGTCGGCGCCACGGATCCGATCGATGAGGCTTGTGGCGCGCCGCGCAACTTGTGCGCTAGGTCAGGATATTCCTCATCACCGGCGGAGCTTCGATTGAGTAGACGCGCAAGTCAACCCTCGGCTGTCGAGTTTGGCGCAGGGGACAAGCCTCGACTTGGCCCTTTCATTTTCCGTAACCGCTCCCTATATTCGCTTCGTCGGCTTGACCGACTATGGCGATAAACAGGCGATGAAATAAGCCGTTCGGACCCGGGGGCGGTACCCGGCGCCTCCACCAAAAACCGCTCTTCCAAAGGGAGCGGCTTTTGCTGGGGGCGAAATAGGATCGACGAAGGTGTAAAGATCGTACTTTTGCCCGGCATTGTACCACCGTCATCGGGCTAAACTTATAGTTGCCAACGACAACTATGCGGAAGCTCGTCTCGCTGCTTAATGCAGTGCGAACGCTTCAAATCAAGCCCTAGAGGTTCGCACTTCTAGGCGGGGTTCGGAGGTACCTGGCAACAGAAACCTCCACCTTCCCCCTCGCCTTCTTTCCAAGTCAATTGAACGGCCGAGCATGCTTGGCGCGCATGCTTGCGGTCCTGCCTGGGCTGAAAAAGGCCGGGCAATCCCGGCCTCTTCCGATTTTCTATCCGCGTCTTACTCGGCAGGCGCTTCGACCGCTTCGCGCGCACGGCCGAGCGTCAGCTTGGCCAGCATGAAGGAAATCACCGCGCAGAGCGTGATGCCGGCCACCATCGGCAGCGGCGTGCCGTCGAAGAAGAGGCCCGCCACGCCCATGGCCAGCGCGCCGATGGCGAAGTGCAGTGTGCCCATCAGCGCCGAGGCCGTGCCGGCGATCTCGCCATGCTCTTCCATCGCCAGCACCGAGGTGGTCGGAATGACCAGGCCAAGGAAGCCGTAGCCGACAAAGAGCAGCGCCGCCATCACGTCGAGCCGGTCGACACCGGATGCCATGATCGCGAACAGCGCCACCATCACCGTGGCATAGCCGGTCACCGCCACCCACACGACCCGCTTCAAGCCGAAGCGATCCGCCAGCATCCCGGTCAGCTGCGACATGCCGATGAAGGCGACCGCGTTGATCGAGAAGAACACGCTGTAGACCGACGGCGACAGGCCGTAGTGGTCGATCAGGATGAAGGACGAACTCGACAGATAGACGAAGAAGCTCGCGATGCCGAAGCCGGCGATCGTCGTCAGGCCAAGGAAGTTGCGGTCGCTCATCAGGTAGCGGTAACCGGCAAGTGCCGTGCCGAAGGACGAGTTGGCGCGCTCCTCCGCCGAACGCGTCTCTTTCAGCGAGGTCGCGAGCAGGATGGTGGCTAAAGCGGCGGCGCCCGTCACAGTCCAGAACACGGCACGCCAGCCGAAGCTCTCGATGATCTGACTGCCCGTGAGCGGCGCGAGAATAGGCGACACCGAGAACACCAGCATCAGCAACGACATCAGCTTGGCGGCCTCGTTACCGGTGTGCAGGTCGCGCACGATGGCGCGCGGCACTGCCATGCCGGCGCTGGCGCCGAGCCCTTGCAGGAAGCGGAAGGCGATCAGCCACTCGATACTGGGCGCCATAGCCGAGCCGACGCCGCCAACCATGAACAGCGCGAGTCCGACATAAAGCGGCAGCTTGCGCCCGACAATGTCCGAGATCGGTCCGACGACGATCTGGCCGAAACCCATCGACAGGAAGAAGATCAAAAGGCTCATCTGCACGGCGGCGGTGCCAGCCTTCAAATCCGCACCGATCGAGGGCAGCGCGGGAAGGTACATATCGATGGCGAACGGGCCGATTGCGGACAACAAGCCGAGCACGACCGCGATGCGGAGGAATTTGGGACTCATGATAAGGGCTTCTTTCGGATCTGGTTGCCGCCGTGGTCCGGCGTCTACCCGAGGACGTTCCATCCCGTGGAACTCCGACATCCGGGATGTGAAATCATCGTCGCTTCAAAGCGCGATTCTGTTGTTCCCGGGAGCGGACTTCGCTTTATTGTGTCTACAAATTTAGACAGGCTTGTCCAATTCGTCAATCATCGCTATATAGTTTTTTATGAAGGTCGGCGTTTCTCCTGACACTTTCCCGCCACGCAGCCATGAGGCCAAGCGCATATCGGTGGTTGATGCTGCCGCTTCGGTCTTCTGCCGCGAAGGCTATGCCGGCGCCAATATCGACCTGATCGCGGCCGAGGCCGGCGTTTCGCGCCAGACCGTCTACAATCACCATGGCGATAAGGAAAAGCTGTTCATGGCCATTGTGCGCGACCTGACGGAGCGCTGCAATGCCGGCATCTTCGCCACCATTGCCACCTTTCCCGACCAGCCCGCCGATCTCGAAGCCGATCTTGTCGCCTTCGCGGTGCGCATGAACCGCAACTGTATCTGCAACCGCGACGGCCGCTTCCTGCGCAAGCTGATCCAGGCCGAGGGCGAGCGCTATCCCGAGCTTTTTGCCGAGTGGCGCGAACAGGGACCGGGCCGCACCTGGTCGGCGCTTGCCGCCCGCTTCGCGCGGCTGGCCTATGCGGGGCACCTCTCGATCGACGATCCGGACGTGGCGGCGCGGCAGTTCCTCGCACTCGTCAACGCCGAGTTGCAGACAACCTTCATGCTCGGCGGCATACCGACGGAGGAAGAGGCGTTGCGGTCAGCGACCAATGGCGTGCACACCTTCCTGGCCGCCTTCGGCAGGAAGAAAGCGACAGCCGCCCGGCAGGCCGCCCTCGCCCACGCCTGAGCGATCAAATCGCCGCCAGCCCTCTTGGCCTTAGCTTTCGGCGCCTATATGCGGTTTACGCCGCGCCCAAGCTTGATTACAGCTATGCGGACGATTCAATGGAACCCGACCGTCACATGGCCGACGACCACATCCGCTACGACATTCTGGCCCAGGAGGCATTGCGCGGCGTCATGCGCAAGGTCCTGGCCGAAGTCGCGCGCACGGGCCTTCCGGGCAACCATCATTTCTTCATCACCTTCCTGACCGGCGCGCCGGGCGTGCGCATCTCCTCGCGGCTGCGCGAGCGTTATCCGGAGCAGATGACCATCGTCATCCAGTTCCAGTACTGGGACCTGAAGGTGACCGACACCGGTTTCGAGGTGGGACTCTCCTTTTCCGACGTGCCCGAAAAGCTCGAAATCCCCTTCTCCGCCGTGCGCGGTTTCTATGACCCATCAGTGAATTTCGAACTCGAATTCGACGTCAAGGCGGACAACGCCGCGGAAGACGACGACGCCGCGCCGGCCCCGGAGCTGCCGATCGCGGTCGTGACCGAAAAGAAACCGGAATCGAAAAAAAAGGCCACCGAGGCCGAGAAGAAGCCGGCTGCCGCCGATACCGGCGGCAAGGGTGCCGAAGTGGTTTCGCTCGACGCCTTTCGCAAGAAGTGAGCCGGGGAAATGGGCGAGGTCGTCAATCTCCGCCAGGCCCGCAAGCAGAAAGCGCGCATCGAGAAGGAACGCCTGGCGGGGGGAAACCGGGCATTGCACGGCCGTTCCAAAGCCGAGCGCGAGCGTGACCGGCTGACGTCCGACATGACGGAAAAATTCATGGACGGCCATCGCCGCGAAAAGCCCGGCGATCCGGACCGGCGCTGAGCGCCCGGATGGCCGCTGTCGAAAAACGCTCGGTGACGATCCGCGGCCACCGCACCAGTTTTTCCCTGGAGCAACCCTTCTACGACGATTTGGTGGCGATCGCGACGCAGCGCTCGCTGTCGCTCGCGGCCCTCGTTGCCGAGATCGACGAAACGCGGACCCGTGACGCCAACCTCTCCTCCGCGCTCAGACTCTACGTGCTCGCCTGGGCAAAGCGCGGCGGCAAGGCGTCTTGACCGGCCTCAGACCGGATCGCCGAGGCTTTCCTGCGCCTTGCGCTTGGCGCCGAAGCTGAGGAGGGCCGAACGGTCGCGTTCCTCGGCCTGCTTTTTCGACCGCACCCGCATCAGGTCTTTCCAGCCGATATAGCCGACCAGCCGTGCATCCTCGCGCGAGACGACCGGCAGATGCGAGACGTTGGCCAGGAGCAGCTTGTCTGACAGTCCTTCCAGATATTCGTCGGGATAGGCGAGCGTGACCTTGCTGCCGGCCAAAAGTTCGCCGAGCGTCGTCTTGCGGTGCTTGCCGGCGCGGCGCCAACGCAGGATCGCCGGCGGATCGATGAGGCCGAGCACATGGCCTTTCTCGTCGATCACAGGAAAGCTCGGATGGCGCGTGTCCGGGGCGGTCAGGAATGCCGCCGCGCCGTGCAGCGTCATCGTCGCCGGCACGCTCTCGACCTTGGTCGTCATCACCTCGCGCACCCTGGTCAGCGCGAAGGGATCGACGCGGTATTCGCGAACGAGGTGGTGTCCGCGCCGCGCCACCTTTTCGGTCAGGATCGATCGCTTCATCAACAGCACGGTGACGGCATGGGCGGTGGCGCAGGCTGCGATCAGCGGCACCAGCATGTGGGTGTTGCCGGTGAGTTCGACCGCGAAGAAGGTCGCGGTCAGCGGCGCGCGCATGGTGCCGCCCATGGTCGCGGCCATCGCCAGCAGCGGCCAGAAGCCGGGCGTCGCCTCGGGCAGGATACCGGCAAGCACCGCGCCCATCGCGCCGCCCATGATCAAGAGCGGCGCCAGCACGCCGCCCGACGTTCCCGAACCCAGCGCCACCGACCAGACAATGGCCTTGACCACCAAAAGCGTCAGTGCGGCCGCCGCCAGCACATGGCCATCCAACATGTTGGCGATGTTGTCGTAGCCGACACCGAGCGCCTGCGGCTCGATCAGTCCACCGATACCGACCACCAGGCCGCCGATCATCGGCCACCACATCCAGTGTATCGGCAGCTTCTGGAAGGCGTCCTCGCAGGCGTAGACCATTTGCGTCAGCAAGCCGGAGAGCAGGCCGGCGGCAATCCCGACCAGCACCCAGCCACCCAATCCGGCGATCGACGCTTCCATGCTGCCCGAGAACGGGAAGATCGGTCCGGGCAGGTGCAGCAAGGTGCGTTCGACCTCGGCGACGATGGCGGCAACGGCGACCGGGATGAAGCTGCGCGGCGTCCATTCGAACAGCAGCAGCTCGACGGCGAGCATGATTGCCGCGATCGGCGTGCCGAACACGGTCGTCATGCCGGCCGCCGCGCCCGCCACCAGCAGCGTCTTGCGTTCATTGTC
>NZ_RZSN01000021.1:0-49550 GCF_003997315.1 Mesorhizobium sp. M1A.F.Ca.IN.020.04.1.1 | reverse complement strand
ATGTGACGGTCGCTGTTGAGCACCAGAAGATCGAGCGAGCCGTCCTCCCGATCGGCCTGGAAGAGGCGGTCGAGCCCAAGCAGGCAGGCGAGCAGGGCGGCGATCCACAGGATCGCCGGACCGATGCGCGACAACAGGTTGAGGTCGGGCCCGACGCCGAACGGGACCGTGGCAATCACCGCCAAGAAGAAGATGACGCCAATCAGCGCGCCGCCGCCGGCGCGGACGGAGAGGCGGACATCGCGGAGGAAGAGGGCTAGCATGACTTGATATGCCTTCGCCCAGGGGTGCCTCGCGCCGACATCAGTCACCCATCCTCAACGTCTTTGCTCCCTCGAGCCCGAGCGGCAAATGCGTGGCCGCCACGATGATGCCTCCCTCTCGGCAATGCCCTCTCATCAATCCCGCGAATCGTTCCTCCGAGGCCTTGTCCAATCCCGCGGTCGGTTCGTCGAGCAGCCAGACCGGCCGGGGGCTGACCAGGAGCTTCGCGATCGAGGCGCGCCGCCTTTGCCCGGTCGAAAGGTAGCCGAACGGCAGGTGCCCGAGCCCATCCAAGCCGACCGTCTCCAGCGCCTGCCCCACGCTCAAACCAGTCTCGCCCTGGAAGGCGCGCCAGAAGCCCAGGTTTTCTTCGACGCTGAGGGCGGTCTTCATCGCATTGAGATGGCCGAGATAGTGCGAGGCCGAAGCGACCGATGGAAACTCGTCGCCGCCGCCCTCGACCTTCACCTTGCCTTCGGCCGGCGGCAGCAAGCCGGCGATGACCCGCAAAAGGGTCGATTTGCCGGCGCCGTTCGGCCCGGTGACGACGAGTGCCTCGCCCCTGTCGAGGGCGAATTCGATGCCGGAAAAAACCGTCTCGCCGCCGCGCTCGCCGCCCAGATTTTCGGCGATCAGCCGCATCCTTGCCCGTCCCGAAAGCACCGTTTCGCGGCCGCCGCCGCATCGCACAAATTTGCTTTTCGACTGTCTAGAACTATTCCAGAAAATTCTCTATATGCGGTTCATCCGTGCCAGCGGTCGGCGCGGGAACAGAATTAGCGCCGAACCAGCGCACGCGCCGCCTTCAACGGCTCGGGTTGCTCGGGAGCGGACAGCGGAAATGGCCGTACCCGCACCTTTGCGCGTGATTGCATGCCAACGGCGTCCGTTCCCTTTCAGGCTGAACAGACAAGGACGGATCGCCGTGACGAAATCCCTCGATAGTTTCAACTGCCGCCGCACCCTGACCGTGGGTGGCGCGGACTATGTCTATTTCGACCTCGCAGAGGCGGAGAAAAACGGCCTTGGCGGCATTGCCCAGCTGCCCTATTCGATGAAGGTGCTGCTGGAGAACCTGCTGCGCAACGAAGACGGCCGCTCGGTCACCAAGGAAAGCATCCAGGCGGTCGCGGCATGGCTCACCGACAAGGGCACTGCCGGCGTCGAGATCGCCTACCGCCCGGCGCGCGTGCTGATGCAGGATTTCACCGGCGTTCCGGCCGTTGTCGATCTCGCGGCCATGCGCGACGGCATCAGGGCGCTCGGCGGCGATCCGGAGAAGATCAACCCGTTGGTGCCTGTGGATCTCGTCATCGACCACTCCGTCATCGTCGACGAATTCGGCACGCCGATGGCCTTCGCCCGCAATGTCGAGCTCGAATATGAGCGCAACGAGGAGCGCTACAAGTTCCTGAAGTGGGGCCAGCAGGCCTTCCGCAACTTCCGCGTCGTGCCGCCGGGCACCGGCATCTGCCACCAGGTCAATCTCGAATATCTGGGACAGGTGGTGTGGACCAACGCGGAAGAGGGCGAGACCACAGCCTATCCCGACACCTGTGTCGGCACCGATTCGCACACCACCATGATCAACGGCCTGGGCGTGCTCGGCTGGGGCGTCGGCGGCATCGAGGCCGAGGCCGCGATGCTTGGCCAGCCGGTCTCCATGCTTCTGCCGGAGGTGATCGGCTTCCGCCTCACCGGCAGGCTCAAGGAAGGCGTCACCGCCACCGACCTCGTGCTCACCGTCACCCAGATGCTGCGCAAGAAGGGCGTCGTCGGCAAGTTCGTCGAGTTCTTCGGCCCAGGCCTGTCCAACATGACGCTGGCCGACCGCGCCACCATCGGCAACATGGCGCCGGAATATGGCGCCACCTGCGGCTTTTTCCCGGTCGATAGCGAGACCATCCGCTATCTGACAATGTCCGGCCGCGAGGAAAGCCGCATCGCGCTGGTCGAGGCCTATTCCAAGGCGCAGGGCATGTGGCGCGACGCCGGCTCGGCCGATCCGGTCTTTACCGATCTGCTCGAGCTCGATCTCGGCGACGTCGTGCCGTCGATGGCCGGCCCGAAGCGCCCGGAAGGCCGCGTCGCGCTGCAGGATATTCCCGCCGGCTTCGCCAAGGCGATGGAGACCGAGTACAAAAAGGCCGTCGAGATCTCGAAGCGTTACGCCGTCGAAGGCACCGCTCACGATCTCGGCCATGGCGACGTCGTGATCGGCGCCATCACGTCGTGCACCAACACCTCCAACCCAAGCGTCTTGATCGGCGCCGGCCTGTTGGCTCGCAATGCCAACCGGCGCGGCCTGAAGCAGAAGCCGTGGGTGAAGACCTCGCTGGCGCCCGGAAGCCAGGTGGTCGCCGAATATCTCGAGAAATCCGCCCTGCAGAAGGAACTCGACCAGATCGGCTTCAACCTGGTCGGCTTCGGCTGCACCACCTGCATCGGCAATTCCGGCCCACTGCCGGCGCCGATCTCCAAGACCATCAACGACAAAGGCCTGATTGCTGCCGCGGTGTTGTCCGGCAACCGCAACTTCGAAGGCCGGGTTTCTCCGGACGTCCAGGCGAACTATCTCGCCTCGCCGCCGCTGGTGGTGGCGCATGCGCTGGCCGGCACGGTCACCAAGGACCTCACCACCGAGCCGCTCGGCGAGGGCAGCGACGGCAAGCCGGTCTATCTCAAGGACATCTGGCCGACCTCGGCCGAGATCCAGGAGTTCATCGAGAAGAACGTCACGCGCGAGCTTTTCGCCCGCAAATATGCCGACGTCTTCAAGGGCGACGAATATTGGCAGAAGGTGAAGGCGCCGGAAGGCCAGACCTATGCCTGGGACGATCATTCGACCTATGTGCAGAACCCGCCTTATTTCGCCGGCATGGGCCGCGCCTTCGGCAAAGTGGGCGACATCAAGGGCGCGCGCGTGCTTGGTCTCTTCGGCGACAAGATCACCACCGACCACATCTCGCCGGCCGGCTCGATCAAGGCGGCTTCGCCGGCAGGCAAGTACCTCACCGAGCACGGCGTCGGCGTCGCCGACTTCAACCAGTACGGCACGCGGCGCGGCAACCATGAGGTGATGATGCGCGGCACCTTCGCCAACATCCGCATCCGCAACCACATGCTGGGCGAGAACGGCCGCGAAGGCGGCTACACGATCCACTATCCTTCGAAGGAGGAGATGTCGATCTACGACGCCGCCATGGAATACAAGAAGGAAGGCGTGCCGCTAGTCATCTTCGCCGGCGTCGAATATGGCAACGGCTCCTCGCGCGACTGGGCAGCCAAGGGAACCAACCTCCTTGGTGTCCGCGCCGTCATCGCCCAGTCCTTCGAGCGCATCCACCGCTCGAACCTGGTCGGCATGGGGGTCATCCCCTTCGTCTTCGAGGACGGCACCTCATGGGCTTCCCTCAACCTCAAGGGCGACGAGCTGGTCGAGATCGACGGCCTGGATGCCATCAAGCCGCGCCAGAAGATGACGGCCAAGGTCACCTATGGCGACGGCACGCTGAAGAACGTGCCGATCATCTGTCGCATCGATACGCTGGACGAGCTCGACTACTTCAAGAACGGCGGCATCCTGCAATACGTGCTGCGCGATTTGGCTGCGTAGCGACAGGGAATAGGTAGGCATAGGCAGGGGGGAGATACTCCCACTGCCTAGTGCCTACTGACGTTCTAATTAAACTGCGGCAGGCCAAGCATTCTCCGCCCGGCTCAAAGTCCAAGTCCGATTGGCGCGCAATAGAAATCCTCCGGCAGCAGCAAACTTACCCCTTCGCGGCGATGCGGTCCCGAAATCGAACCGGGTCGAAGAATGCAGTGGCCCCTCCTGTCGCCGCCTTACCTACGGTCGCGGCGACAAAATTTCACCGCAACGTGACTTCCCGTTGACTGTCCGTTCTGCCACATATTTTAGCAACCAGAACAAGGCCGGCGTGACCGGCGGGAATTGGAACGGTCATGGCATTGCGAGGACCATTGCGGCTTACGGCAGTTGCGCTGGTCCTCACGGCGTTGAGCCGCGTGGCCTCGGCAGCCGAGCTTGAGAAAGCCGCGACCGGCAAGCCGCAGACTGAAAAGCCTTTGGGCGTCGTCGAGTTGTTCACCAGCCAGGGCTGCAGCTCCTGTCCGCCGGCCGATGAATTCTTCGCCGAGCTGGCGGCGAAGGAAAATGTCGTCGCGCTCGCATATCACGTCAATTACTGGGACTATCTGGGCTGGCAGGACACGCTGAGCAACAAAGAGAACACCGAGCGGCAGTATGACTATATGCGCGCCTTTGGCAGCCGTTCGGTCTATACCCCGCAAGCCGTCATCAACGGCCGCAGCCATGTCAACGGCGCCAACCGCAAGGAGATAGACGGCGCGCTGGCCCGCATGGACAGGACCGGCGAGGGCATGCGGGTCGGCATCAAGGTGAGCCGCACCAGCGATCGGGTCATGATTGACGCCGGCGATGCCGGCAATGGGCCGACCGACGCCCATGTGGTGATCGTCTATTTCGATCCGCCGCAGATGGTGAAGATCGGCCAGGGCGAAAACAGCGGCCGCAACATGACCTATTGGAACGCCGTTTCCGACATCCAGATCGCCGGCATGTGGAACGGCAAGGCGCAGCGTTACGAGCTGCCGATGACGGAGATTGCGAAGAAGGGCGGCTGTGCCGTGCTGCTGCAGTCCGTCGGCAAAGACGGCGTCCCGGGACCGATTCTCGGCGCCGCGCTCATCCGCAAGCCTGACCGGCTCTGACGGCTCCGCTGACAAAACCTGATCGCCGACGAAAGCCGGCCGGGGCCCACGAAGCAGAGCATCCATGGCAAAGCGACCCGAGCCGCACCCGATTCTCCTAACGACGCGGCTGCGCCTGCGTCAGTTCAGGGCTGAGGACACGGATGCGATGCACGAATGCTTTGCCGACCCGGAGGCGATGCGGTTTTTGGAACGCACCAGTCCACACCAAGCGGACCGAGACCGAGCGCACCGTGCTCAGATATGTCGCCTGCACCCCGTCCTACCATCGGCACTGGGCGGTCGCCGACATTGAGACTGACCGCTGCCTCGGCCTCGTCAGCTATCACGATGGCCACATCCGCAACAAGCGTGCGGCCATCGGCTATTTCATCAACCCCGCATATCAGAGCCGGGGCATGGCCACCGAGGCTGTCTCGGCGATGCTCGACTTCTGTTTCGACGATCTCGGCCTGCACCGTCTGCAGGCGTTCATCGATCCCAACAACACCCCGTCGCGCAAATTGGTCGAGAAACTCAGATTCGGGCGCGAAGGCGTACTGCGTGACCATCTGCGTGTCGGCGGCATCTGGCGCGATGAGATCCTGTATGCGCTCCTTAGGACTCGTCGCTCATCCAGCGCAGCGGTTCCAGCTCTCTTCCCTGAGCGTGCATTGTGATGACGCCCGCCGGGCCGCGAGACAGGGGCCGGCGGGCCAGAGCGGACAGGCATGAAAAAACCGGCGTCAGCTTGCTTCTGACGCCGGTTATTCAGGTTTTGGGATCGTCGCACCTGATTTTTCCAAGGAAAAACCGAGGTTGGTTCGATCCGACGCTGACCCGTGGGCGGGGGGCTTGGGGTTTACGAGCCGGTGCCGGACCGAACCGTCTCAGGCAACGCGGGTAAACTCGTCGGACATTGGGGCATGAGCGCGGATAATTTGTGGCGACAATGTGGCAGAGCATCACCAATTCCAACACGCGTTTTGCAAACGTGACTGGACCTTTCGGAAACGGCGGACCGCAAGCCTGCTTCGCCGGCCCTTGCAATTCGGCCGCGAAAGCGCGAACCTTGGCCGGCGCAAGATTCAATCGAAGGATCGCGGCATGACCGATCACAGCAGCGGGACGGAGGATGGGGAAGCATCCGGAATACTGATCCCGCTGCATGAGGCGCGCAGCGCACGCCTCGACCAGCCGGTGCGCTTCGACCGGCGCGAGCTCGACCAGATCCTAAGGCTTTACGGACGCATGGTGGCGGCCAATGAATGGCGCGACTATGCGATCGACCATCTTTCCGATCGCGCTGTCTTTTCGGTCTTCCGCCGCGCCAGCGAAGTGCCGCTGTTCCAGATCGTCAAGGACCCGAAATTGGCGCGCCGACAGGGCGCCTTCGCCGTCATCGCCGCCGGCGGACGCATCCTCAAGCGCAGTCAGGAACTCGGCCGCGTGCTCCGCGTCTTCGATTCCAAGCTGAAGCTGGTCGAAGCTTAACTATCCAATTTGCCGCGAAATCTCCGCTCCGGCAGTGACTCCGGATCCGGCGGCACTTCCGCGCCGCCGTTGAGCGGCAGCTGCATGAACACTGTATCCAGCCAGCGCCCATGCTTGTAGCCGGAGCCTTCCACGCGCCCGGAGTGACGAAAGCCGAGCTTCTCGTGCAGGCGCACCGAGGCGCTGTCGGCATGTCCGTCGCCGATCACCGCGACGATCTGGCGAAAGCCGGCCAGGCGTGCCGCCTCGATGAGCGCCAGCATCAGCAGGCGGCCGATGCCCTGGCCCTTGGCCTCGGGCGCCACATAGACCGAGTCCTCGACGGTGAAGCGATAGGCGGGCCGGGGCCGGAACGGTCCGGCATAGGCGTAGCCGAGCACGACGCCCTCCCTTTCAGCCACAAGATAGGGAAAGCCGCCTCGTGCCAAACTGTCGAATCGATCGCCCATTTCGGCGCGGCTGGGCGGCTCCAGTTCGTAGCTTGCGGTGCCGTGCGTGACCGCGTCCGCATAGATTTCGGTTATTCGGTCGAGGTCGGCCGCAGTAGCGGCTCTGATCGCCAGATTGCTCATAATTTGTGCAGTTCTTCCTGTTGCCTCAATATCAGCAGAGGAGCGCACAAAAGGAAAGGGCGGCCGTTGGGCCGCCCTTTCCGAAGTCTATGGTCCAGCCGGACGGCTACCGTTTAGCGGCGGTCGCCCATGAACTGCAGCAGGAACATGAACAGGTTGATGAAGTCGAGATAGAGCTGCAGCGCGCCCATGATCGCCTTGCGGCCGGCGACATCCGCGACGTCACCCTCGAAATACATCTCCTTGATGCGCTGCGTGTCGTAGGCGGTCAGACCCGCGAACACCAGCACGCCGATCGCCGAAATGGCGAAGGCCAGCGCCGACGACGCCAGGAAGATGTTGATGACCATCGCGATCAGCAGGCCGATCACGCCCATGATCAGGAACGAGCCGAACGCGCTCAAATCGCGCCTGGTCGTGTAGCCGTAGAGCGACAGGCCGCCGAAGGCCGCGGCCGTGGCGAAGAAGGTCTGGGTGATGCTGGTGCCGGTGTAGACGAGGAAGATCGTCGACAGCGACAGGCCGACAAGGCCGGCATAAACCCAGAATGTGGTCTGCGCCGCAGCCACGCTCATCGATTGGATCCTGAAGGACAGGAACATCACGGCAGCGAGAGGCGCCAGGATAACGACCCAGCGGAACGCGCTAGCATAGATGAGCTGGCCGAAGGCGGTGAGCTGGCCGTCGCCGGTGACGGCCAGCTGGAATGCGCCCCAGGCGGCAATGCCTGTGATGAGCAGGCCAAGCCCCATCAGGTTATAGACTTTGATCATATAGGCCCGCAGGCCCTGATCGATATCGACGCGCGCGCCGGAGGCGGCGGACGTCTGGTAGTTGCGAATGGGATCAGCCATTGGAAATCCTCTATTGCTTCTGCCCCGTCCGGTGACAGGTCCTTGGAGCGACCTCCTTGGACCAGGCGCCGCTGGCGGGACTCCAGCATGCCTAGCGCGAAATATGAGCGTTCTCGACCTCAAGAACAAGACGGTAACGAGCGGTAACGCTTCGTGAGAAGGCAAAAGCCCGATTTTCAGCCTTTTCCCGCCGGCATTCTTACCAAGATTTAACGCAGACAGGCCACCGAAGGGCGCTGCCGGATCAAAGCTCGCGCAGCACCGGCGCCGCCTTGTGGCCAAGCACCCGCCAGGTGCCGGCAAGGCCGATGCCGACGGTGACGGCGAGCGAGACGAGGATGGTCGCCACCGCAACTTCCGGCATGAAGTGCGACGGCAGCGTCATGATGCGGGCCACCACGAACCATGCCGCGACGCCGCCCGCGGCAAGCGCGAACAGCGCTGTCGCAAGACCGATCAGCACATATTCCAGCGAGAAGGCCGCAATCAGCGTCCTCCTTGTCGCGCCGAGCGTCTTCAGCACCACCGCGTCGTGGATGCGCGCCCGGTTGCCGGCGGCCAAAGCCCCGGAGAGCACCAGCACGGAGGCGATCAGCGCCACGCCGGCTGCGGCGCGGATCGCAGTGCCCAGCTGCGCGACCAGCCGGTTGACGATGTCGAGCGCGTCCTTGACCCTCACCGTCGTCACTGCCGGAAAGGCGCGGGTGACAGCGTTGAGCAGCCGCGCGTCGTCGGCCGTGGTGGCCTTTCTGTCGGTCAGCGTCGCCAGCCAGCCATGCGGCGCGCCGGCGAACGTATTGGGCGAGAAGATCATGACGAAATTGATACCCATGGTTTCCCACTCGACCTGGCGGAAGCTGGCTATTCTTGCCGTCACGTTGCGGCCGAGCACGTTGACCGTGACCGTGTCGCCGAGCTTCAGCCCGATCGCTTTGCCTTCCTCGGCCGAGAACGACACCAGCGGCTCGCCGGAATAGTCCTGCGGCCACCATTTGCCTTCGGTCAGCGTAGCGTTTTCCGGCTGCTTTGCGTCATAGGTCAGCCCGCGGTCGCCGCGCAGCACCCAGGCGCCGTCGGCCGGGACCTTCACCTTGTCGACGGCGATGCCGTTGAGCGCCATGATGCGGCCGCGCAGCATCGGCACCTTGACCAGCATCCCTTGCGGCGCTTCCTTTTCGACCAGGCCGGCAAAGGCATCGACATCGCTGCTCTGGATGTCGACGAAGAAGAAGTTCGGCGCCCGCTCCGGCAGGCTGCCGGAGATCTGGCGTCTGAGATTCCCGTCGATTAGCGCCAGCGTCACCAGCAGCGTCAGGCCGAGCCCGAGCGACAGCACCACCGATGGCGTCAGCGCGCCGGGCCGATGGATATTGCCGAGCGCCAGCCTGAGAGAGACCGAGCGCAGCCGCGGGCTTCGCCGGGCCAGCCATTGGACCAGCGCCGCCACCAGCCGCAGCACCAGGAAGGCAAAGACGGTGGCGCCGACGAAGATCGAGGCGATGCGCCGATCGTCGGCGGAAAGGATGGCGAGCGCCGCCAGCGCGAGCACGATCGTCAGCGCGGCGCCGACATAGGGCAGGCGCGGCAGGCCGCGGCTTTCGAACCCCATTTCGCGAAACAGCGCCGTTGCCGGCACGTCGCGGGCGCGGCCGAGCGGCAGCAGCGCGAAGGCCAGCGTCACCAAAAGGCCGAACAGTGCCGCCATCGCAAGCGCGCCGGGATAAAAGCCGCCTTGCGCCGGCACCGGAATGACCGACTGCAGGAGCGCGCTCGCCACGAACGGCATTGCCGCACCCAGGATCAGGCCGAGCACGATGCCGAGGCCGGCAATCAAAAGGATCTGCACGAGATAGATGGCGAAGACGAAGCCCCCGGAGGCGCCGAGGCTCTTGAAGGTGGCGATGACGCCGCGCTTGCCGTCGAGATAGGCGCGGACCGCATTCGCCACGCCGACGCCGCCGACCACAAGCGCCGTCAGCCCGACCAGCGTCAGGAACTGCGAGAAGCGCTGGATGTTGGCGGAAAGCGCCGGCGCTGCGTTGCTGCGCGTGCGAATCGACCAGCCGGCCTGCGGAAAGTCCTTCGCCGCTTCGGCCTGAATGCCTTTGATGCGCGCCTCGCTCGCGCCATCGGGCAGTCGGACCTTATAGGCGTTCTCGACCAGGCTGCCGGGCTGGACCAGTCCTGACGCGACCAGCCCGTCGTGCGAAATCATCAGTCGCGGCGCGAAGCCGAAACCGTCGGAAATCGCGTCGGGTTCGCTGACCAATCGGGCCCTCAGCTCGAACGTTGTGCCGCCAAGCTTCAAGCGGTCGCCGATATGCAGATTGAGGCGATCGAACAAGAGAGCGGGCGCGGCGGCGCCGAAGATGCCGGATCTTTCGCCGAACAATTCATTCCTGGGCAGAGGCGGATCGGTCTCCAGCGTGCCGTAAAGCGGATAGGCGTCGTCGACCACCTTGGCTTCGACCAGCGCCTGGTCGGAGCCGTCCTCGAGCCGCGCCATCGAGCGCATGCCGGAATTCAGCGAGACCGTGCCGAGGCTCTTGATGAAGCCGAGCTCGGCGTCCGAAGCGCTGCGCTGGTTGATCTGGAAGCGCAAGTCGCCGCCGAGCAGCGTCTGGCCCTGGTTGGCGACGCCGGCGGTAATCGCCTGCGCCACCGAATTGACGCCGCCGATCGCCGCGACGCCAAGCGCGATGCAGGCGAGGAAGATCATGAAGCCGGACAGGCCGCCGCGCATTTCGCGCAGCGAAAAGCGGAGGGCCAGCCTCAAAGTCCGCATCAGGCCGGCACCTTAGCCTGTCTTGGCGCGTCCTCGATGCGTCCCGAGCGCATCGACACCTGGCGCGAGCAGCGGCCCGCAAGCGCCGGATCATGCGTGACCAGCACCAGCGTCATGCCGCGCTCGGCCGCCTTGGCGAAGAGGAGGTCGGCGATCTGCTTTCCCGTTGCCTGGTCGAGGTTGCCGGTCGGCTCGTCGGCAATGAGGATGCGCGGCGAAGGCGCCAGGGCCCTGGCGATCGCCACGCGCTGCTGCTCGCCGCCCGAAAGCTCTCCCGGATAGTGCGTCACGCGGTCGCTCAAGCCGGCCGCCGCGAGCTCCTGCGCGGCCACCCCGAACGGGTCGTTGTGCCCGGCGAGCTCCAGCGGCACCGCGACATTCTCGAGCGCCGTCATGTTGGGGATAAGGTGGAAGGACTGGAAGACAATGCCGATGTTTCGCCCCCGAAATGAAGCAATCTGGTCCTCGCTTCTGCCGTTGAGCAATTCTCCGGCGATCCGAACCGTGCCCGAATCGACCCTTTCCAGCCCGGCCAGAACCATCAGCAAGGTGGACTTGCCGGAGCCCGACGGGCCGACGATCCCGGTGGCTTCGCCGGCGGCCACATCGAGGCTGACGCCCTTCAGCACATGGACGGAGGAGGCGCCCTCGCCGAGCGTCAGCGAGACATCCCTCAATGCGATGACGGCTTCTGTCACAATGAATGCGCCCTATATGGTGGAAGAAGGAGGCAAAAAATGTCTCCTTTGCATGAATCGTGTCGGTCATATGGGGCTCGCCGCATGGCTTTCAAACACTCAGCTGCCGCAGCCCTCACTCTTCTCCTGGCGGTTTGCGGCGCTATTTCGCCGGCGCGCGCCGATACGTTCAAGATCGTCGGCTTCGGCGACAGCCTGATGGCGGGGTTCAGCCTTGGTCCCGATGAGGGCTTCACCGATAAATTGCAGGCGGCCTTGAAGGCAAAAGGCCTCGACGTCGCCGTCGGCAATGCCGGCGTTTCCGGCGACACCAGAAGCGGCGGCCTCGCGCGGCTCGACTGGTCGGTGCCCGACGGCACCGGGCTCGTCATCCTCGAGCTCGGCGCCAACGACATGCTGCGCGGCGTGTCGCCCGAGATCGCCGAGAAAAATCTCGACGCTATGTTGGCCAAGTTGAAGCAGCGGAACATTCCGGTGCTCCTGGCAGGCATGCTTGCAGCGCCCAATCTGGGCGCCGAGTACCAGAAGGCCTTCGACGCCATCTACCCGAAGCTTGCCGCGAAATACGCCGTTCCGCTCTATCCGTTTTTTCTTGATGGGGTCGCCGGCCACCCGGCCATGCAGCTGGAGGACGGTCTTCATCCCAACCCGAAGGGAATAGACGTCATGGTCAAAGGCATTCTACCGGTCGTGGAAAAAGCCATCGCCGCCAAGGGCGGCGCGTGATGGGACCAAAACGCCACGGTTTCCCCAGGGGAAAGCTTGTGGACAACAAACCGCTTGCCCCGCATGGCTATCGATGATTCGCTAGGGGCGAGAGTTTCGATTCGAGGACAGGAGGCTTCCCATGCCGCGTCTTTTCACCGCCCTCGAAATTCCGCGTGATGCCGCGCTTTCACTCTCGCTGCTCCGGGGCGGCCTGCCCGGAGCCCGCTGGATCGACGTCGAAAACTATCATCTGACGCTGCGCTTCATCGGCGATGTGGAGGGCCATATCGCCGACGACATCGCCAATGCGCTCGATCGCGTCAACCGTCCCTCGTTCCCCCTGGCGCTCTCCGGCGTGGGCGCTTTCGGCGGCAAGAAGCCGCACGCCGTATGGGCCGGCGTGTCCGCCTCGCCGGACCTGGTGGCGCTGCAGGGCGAGATCGACCGCATCTGCCAGCGGCTCGGCCTGCCGGCCGATCCGCGCAAATTCTCGCCGCATGTGACGCTCGCGCGCCTGCGCAATTCGAGCCCGGCGGACGTCGCGCAATATCTGTCGGCGCGCGGCAATTTTTCCACGCTGCCCTTCCGGGTCGGCCGCTTCGTCTTGATGTCGTCGCGCGATTCGGTCGGCGGCGGCCCCTACATCGTCGAGGAAGCCTGGCCGCTGGTTGGCGCCGATCCGCTCGCTTCCAGCCGCTTCGCCAGCGCCTCCGACGCCTCGCGGATCATGCGGTAGACCGAAACGAAGGCCTGCTGGTCTTCGTAGTAAGGGTCCGGCACATCGCGCGCATTTCCGCTGGCAAACTCCAGGAAGAGATGGATGCGGTCGCGCGCGGCCTGCGGCGCTAACGCCTTCAGATCGCGCACATTTGTCCGGTCCATGCCGAGAATCAGGTCGAAGCGCGAGAAATCGTCCAGCGCTATCCTGCGCGCCTTTTGCGCGGAAATGTCGATGCCGTGCCTTGTGGCAACCGCGATCGAACGCGGATCGGGCGCGGAGCCGACCTCCCAGCCGCTGGTCGCGGCCGAATCGAGCAGGATGTCCCGACCTTCCCCGCGCTCGGCCCACACGGCGCGGAAGACGCCTTCGGCCAAGGGCGAGCGGCAGATGTTGCCGAGGCAGACGAACAGAATGGATTTTATGGGCTTTGCGCTCATCGATCCGGCGCTATGGTTGGAATACCTCCGAATAGCACGGGAACCCGACATGACCAGGGAAAAACTCAACAAGGAAGCGATCACCGCAGCGCTGGCGGAACTCGAAGGCTGGTCGCTGGCGGCCGACGGCGCCTCCATCAAGCGCAGCTTCGGCTTCAAGAACTTCTCCGAGGCCTTCGCCTTCATGACCCGCGTGGCGCTGGCCGCCGAGAAGATGGACCACCACCCCGATTGGTCGAACGTCTACAAGACCGTCGACGTCACGCTGAACACGCATGACGCCGGCGGCGTCACGGCGCTCGACATCGAACTGGCGAAGCGGATGAACCGCTATTTCGGCTGACGACTGCCGATAAGTCCGATTCCGATTTGCCGGGCCGGCAACGGTGGAGACCTTGCAGGGGGGTGCCGCTTTCACCACATCTTCCGCGGTGGCCGCAACGCAAGCTGGCGCGTGGCCGAGGAGAGATTGATGGCGCAGGAATCCCGTTTCGATTTCTTTGGCTTCGGCGACAGGCTCGCCGGCGAAGGCGAGGTGCGCGAGAAGTTCTGGCGCACGGCCAAGAAGGCTGCCCGGCAGATCCCGTTCATGGAAGAGGTGGTCGCCGCCTACTATTGTGCCATGGACAAGGACACGCCGCTGCGCACCAAGGGTACCCTGCTTGCCGCGCTCGGCTATTTCGTGCTGCCGGTGGATTTCATCCCCGACTTCGTGCTCGGTCTCGGGTTCACCGATGACCTTGCCGTGCTCACCGCGGCAATCACCGCCGTCAGCGCCCATATCACCCCGGCGCACCGGCAGGCCGCCAGGGACGCCCTCGCCGACAAAGGTTGATCCTGGCTGACTTTTCGCCACAACGAAACCGCGAAACCGCCCGCGCGAAAAGACAAACTCTTGCCGCTTTCGTGCCCTCCAAGTTCGCGCCGGGACATCGCGACCGCCGCGTGGAAGCGGCGGCGCGAATGGCGGCGGTTTCCTGGGGTGAGTTCCTTTTGTTGGGAAAAATTCACCGTTTGGTAACCCTGATTAAATCAAAATGAAGCGACGGCAGGACGCCATGCGACCCGCCTCCGCACCATTTCGGAATACGGGAAGAACGATGCGCGGATTGATTGCTACAGTTTCCAGCCTGGTCCTGGCGGCCGCCTTCGCGGCGCCGGCGCTGGCGCAGCAGGCGACCAAGATCGGCCAGCACAACGCCTGGGGCACCTACAGCTATCAGTCGGCAGGCGGCAAGGTCTGCTATGTGCTGACGGTGCCGACCGACAAGCAGCCGCCAAAGCTCGACCATGGCGACATGTTCTTCTTCGTCAGCCAACGGCCCGGGCAGCAGGTGTCCTATGAGCCGCAGTTCATCGCCGGCTACAACTTCCAGGAAGGCTCCAAGGCCACCGTCACCATCGACAAGAAGTCCTTCTCGATGTTCACCCGCGGCAAGTCGGCCTGGGTCGAGAACGCCGCTGAAGAGCCGGTGCTGATCGCCGCCATGAAGACGGGTACCGACATGAAGGTGCAGGCGAAGTCCGGTCGCGGCAACCCGACTTCCTACGTCTTTTCTCTGAAGGGCATCTCGGCCGCGCTGGCCTCGATCGCCAAGTGCAAATAGGCTGAGGCTCCCTTGGTGGAGGATGGCAATATGGAAGTCCGCCTCCCGCAAGTGCTGCCAGGGACAAGCGAATAAGGCGACAGCGCCAAGCTCGCCATTCAGCCTTGCTGCTCGACGGCCCTGCGCCGCCTGATCGCCTCGGCGATGAACACGCGTGACAGCGCGTGATAGAGCGGCTCGTTGGAGATCAGTCGCGCCGTGCCGTAGCCCAGCATCGCCGCGCACATCAGCGCGATGACGTTGTCGTGGTTGCCGGTCATTTCGAGGATGATGACGAAGGCCGTCATCGGCGCCTGCACGACGCCGGCGAAATAACCGGCCATGCCGAGCAGCGCGGCGAGGCCTGTTCCGGCGCCGAACGCCAGGCCAAGCGTGCTGCCGAGACCGGCGCCCACCGCCAACGACGGCGCGAAGATGCCGCCCGGAATGCCCGACACCATCGACAGCACGCCGGCCGCGAATTTTTCCAGGAAGAAGAACGCGGGTAGCGGCGCGCCTTCGACGGCGCCGCGGGCCTGAGCGTAGCCGGTTCCGAAGGTAAGGCCGCCCGAGACGAGACCGATCGCGGCAACCGCCAAGCCGCAGATGCCTGCCACGAGCAGCGCGCGCCACAATGGCTGCAGGCCATTCCAGCGTCGGACGCGCCGCGTGATCCTCAGCGCCAACAGCGAAAACAGCGCGCCGAAGCCGCCGCCGATGACGCCGCAGGCAATCACCAGCGGCCAGTCGGTGGCGAAGGCCACCGTGTCCCTGGCGACGCCGAAATAGGTGTAGTTGCCGAGCAGGCCGAGCGAGGCGAGGCCGGCGAGGATCACCGCCGTCAGCACCAGCCCGTTGGTCCGTGACTCATAGGCGCGACCCATCTCCTCGATGGCGAAGACGATGCCGGCGAGCGGCGTGTTGAAGGCGGCGGCGACGCCGGCAGCCGAGCCGGCCAGGATCAGGCCGCGCGCCTGCGCCATGCCGCCCCAGCGCGCCGCCTGAAGCATGAGTGAGGCGCCGACCTGCACCGTCGGGCCCTCGCGGCCGATCGATCCGCCGCAGGCGAGACCGATGACGGTAAGCGCAACCTTGCCCGCTGCCAGGCGCAGCGAAAGAAGATGGCCGCGATCCTCGTCATCGCGCAGGTGACGGGCGGCGATCGCCTGCGGAATGCCGCTGCCTTGCGATCCCGGAAAGAAGGAATGGGCAAGCCAGGCGCAAATCACGAAGCCCGCGGGCGTCATGACCAGCGGCAGATAAAAGCGCCAGCTGCCGCTATCGCCGCCGGTGACGACGTGGAACAGCGCCTGCGCCCGGTCGGCCAGCAGGGCGAACAGCACGCTGATCAAGCCGATCGAGATGGCGCCGGCCCAGAACACAAGGCGCGGCTGCCAGACGCGGCGCGACGCCCACATAGCCTGCGAGCGCCGCAGCATCGGGTATCTACGCGATATGCCGGCCATGCCTGTCCTCTGGGTGATGACCCGCCCCTAGCACACTGAGAGGGAGGATCAAGCCTGCTAGGTCAGGTCAGGTCGAGGCGAGCGACGAAAATCGGAGATCGAGGAGCCAGGGCAGGACCGCGGTTTGGATATCCCGCCGGCCTGCGCCGGCGGGCAGCAGGGCTGGCGAGTCCCACCATTCTCACATCGCCATCTTTTCACATTCGGCCTGGGCCTTCTTGGTCGACGTATCGATCATGTAGGCTTTGCCTTTGGCGTCGGTGATTATCATCATGCAATGCTTGATCGGCTTCGCCATCTTCATCATTTCGGCGCTCATCTTGGCGTCAGGCATCATGGTGCCCATATGGCCGTCGGGCATGATCGCCGTCACTTGCCCACCCTTCATCATGGTCATCGTGCCCATCGTATCCTCGGCGAACGCCTGCGAGGCAAAAAGGCTTGCGAGACCGGCGACGGCAACAAGCTTGATCGAATGCATTCCGCGTACTCCCATTTCTGCAAGGGCATAGTCGCCCCTTTCAGGTTCGCGGGTGCGCTTCGAGCTGTTACGCCAACACGAATATGTGATCTCACCCGAGGCGGGAATAGCGACACCGGCCGCCTCTGCCGCCGACATGACTCCGGCCGCAAGCTGTGCTATGCGCCGCGCTTCGTTTCAGGCACGATGCTGAAATCGGCCGCAAACCGCTTATATTGGCGCAACCATGACCCTTTTATTCGATCTGACCGCCGAAGGCGCCCGCGACGCCTTGCGCGCCCGCGCCACGCCGGCCGAAAGGCCGTCGCTGATCGGCCTGACGCGCGCCGAGCTTGGCGCCGCTCTGGTTGACGCCGGCATCGTGCCGGAGCGCCAGGCGAAGATGCGCGCCCAGCAGCTCTGGCACTGGATGTATGTGCGCGGGGTCTCCGACTTCGCCCATATGTTCAACATCTCCAAGGATCTGCGCGCCGAGCTCGATAAGCACTTCACCGTTGCGCGGCCCGACATCGTCGAGGAGCAGATCTCTTCCGACGGCACGCGCAAATGGCTGTTTCGCTTTCCGCCGCGCGGCGCCGGCCGTCCGGTCGAGATCGAGGCCGTCTATATTCCGGAGGAAGGCCGCGGCACGCTCTGCATCTCCTCGCAGGTCGGCTGCACGCTGACCTGCTCCTTCTGCCACACCGGCACGCAGAAGCTGGTGCGCAATCTGACGACGGAAGAAATCCTGGCGCAGCTGCTCACCGCGCGCGACCGCCTCGGTGACTTCCCCGACCGCGACACGCCGGACGGCGCCATTGTGCCGGCCGAGGGCCGCAAGGTGTCCAACATCGTCATGATGGGCATGGGCGAGCCGCTCTACAATTTCGAGGCGGTGAAGAAGGCGCTGCTGATCGCTTCCGACGGCGACGGACTTTCCCTGTCGAAAAGACGCATCACGCTGTCGACCTCGGGCGTCGTGCCGGAGATTGCCCGCACCGGCGAGGAGATCGGCGTTATGCTGGCGATCTCGCTGCATGCCACCAATGACGACCTGCGCGACCTGCTGGTGCCGATCAACAAGAAGTATCCGCTGAAGGAGCTGATCGCTGCCTGCCGCGCCTATCCGGGTCTCTCCAACGCCCGCCGCATCACCTTCGAATATGTGATGCTGAAGGACGTCAACGATTCCCTCGAGGACGCCAAGGCGCTGGTCAAGCTGCTCAAGGGCATTCCAGCCAAGATCAACCTGATCCCGTTCAACCCGTGGCCCGGCACCAACTATCAGTGCTCGGACTGGGAGACGATCGAGAAGTTCGCCGACTACATCAACAATGCCGGCTACGCCTCGCCGATCCGCACGCCGCGCGGCCGCGACATCCTCGCCGCCTGCGGCCAGCTCAAGTCGGAATCGGAACGCATGCGCAAGGTCGACCGGCTGGCGCTTGAAGCGATGATGATCGCGGGGCACGGCGAGGCGTGAAGCGTATCATCGCCTATCTCGTCCGCTTCGCCGCCATCCTGATCGGCTATGTGATCGCCTCGCTGGCGGCGAGCGCCTTTCTCAACGTGCTGTTCCTCGGCTATTTCGGCTATGCGCCGGAGCCCGGACATCAGACGATCGCGCCCGCGCTCTATTTTTCGGTGCCTTTCCTGGCATTGTTCGTCGCCTATTTCGGCTTCATGCCGGCAGCGATCGTCATCCTGATCGCGGAAGTGCTCGGCCGCCGCGACTGGCTGTTCTATGCGCTGGGCGGCGCCGTCATCGCCGTCGTCTTCCTCGGCTTCGCGCATAACATCGGCGACGGCGATTTCGATGTCGCCGACAACAATGTCAGGCTCGCGCTGATCGGCAGCGGCATGGTCGGCGGCATCTTCTATTGGCTCTCTGCCGGCCGCTGGGCCGGAAGCTGGCGCCGCGAGGCGCTGCCCGATCTGGAGCCCTGAGCTCGGCGCGGGCTTTACTTCGCCTGTGCCGTCAGGATCTTGAGCGCGAAGGCCGAGAACACGCCGCCGAACAGATAATCGACCACGCGCGTGACGCGCGGGCTCGCCTTCATCGCCGCCGCGAATTTCTCCGCCGCGAGCACCATCGGCGCCGTCACCGGGATCGACAGCACGATGAATGTGATGCCGAGGAAGAACAGCCTGCCGGGTGCGTTCGGGTCATGCGCGGAGACGAATTGCGGCAGGAACGTCATGAAGAACAGGATGATCTTCGGGTTGAGGAGATTGACCCCGAGCCCGGCCGCCCAGCTGCGGAACAGCGAGATTTGCGGTCCCGTCTTCTTCTCCGGCGAAAAGGCCGAGCCTTTGGCCACCGCCTGCCAGGCTAAAAACACCAGATAGCCGGCGCCGAAAATCTTCAGCGCAAAGAAAGCCATGGGAGAGGCCACGATCAGCGCCGAGACGCCGACCACCACCAGCGTGGTGTGGACCAACGTGCCGCATAGCGCGCCTGCCATCGAGGCGAAGCCGGTGGCGCGGCCCTGGCTCAGCGTGCGCGACACGAACAGCGTCATGTCGGGTCCCGGCGTGATCGCCAGGATGACCGTGGCGATGGCGAACTGGATGAGCGTCGAAGTGTCGGGAATGAAGGACATGGGTCGCCTCGGAGTAGATCGCGCAGCTCTATAACGCGGCGATTTTTGCGTCGCCAGCGTCTGCCCAGGCAAACATCTGGCCCAGCCTGTATCATCGGCGGGCATCTGTTCGTCTCTTGCGCCGCCCGGAACGGCCGTGATACCTCGCCCGCGAAGCCATCTTCCCGCGGAACCGCCAAAATGTCCAAGACCAAAGACGTCAAGAAAGTCGTGCTCGCCTATTCCGGCGGCCTCGACACCTCCATCATCTTGAAATGGCTGCAGACCGAGCTCGGCGCCGAAGTCGTCACCTTCACCGCCGATCTCGGCCAGGGCGGCGAGCTGGAGCCGGCGCGCCGCAAGGCCGAGATGATGGGCATCAAGGACATCCGCATCGTCGACGTGCGCGAGGAATTCGTTTCGGACTTCGTCTTCCCGATGTTCCGCGCCAACGCCGTCTATGAGGGTACATATCTGCTCGGCACTTCGATCGCCCGGCCGCTGATCTCCAAGCACCTGGTCGAGATCGCCAAAGAAACAGGTGCCGACGCCATCGCCCATGGCGCCACCGGCAAGGGCAACGACCAGGTCCGCTTCGAATTGTCGGCTTACGCGCTGAACCCCGACATCAAGGTCATCGCGCCGTGGCGCGACTGGTCGTTCAAGTCGCGCACCGATCTCATCAACTTCGCCGAGCAGCATCAGATCCCGGTGCCGAAGGACAAGCGCGGCGATGCGCCGTTCTCGGTCGACGCCAACCTTTTGCATTCCTCCTCGGAAGGCAAGGTGCTCGAGGATCCGTGGAGCGAGCCGCCGGAATTCGTCCACCAGCGCACCGTCTCGCCGATGGACGCGCCGGACGTCGTCACCGAGATCGAGATCGAGTTCCTGAAGGGCGATCCGGTCGCGCTCAATGGCAAGAAGCTGTCGCCGGCTGCCATGCTGGCGGCGCTCAACGACCTCGGCCGCGACAACGGCATCGGCCGTCTCGACCTTGTCGAAAACCGCTTCGTCGGCATGAAGTCGCGCGGCGTCTACGAGACCCCCGGCGGCACCATCCTGATCGCCGCCCACCGGGCGATCGAATCGATCACGCTCGACCGCGGTGCCGCGCACCTCAAGGACGAGTTCATGCCGCGCTATGCCGAGCTGATCTACAACGGCTTCTGGTTCTCGCCCGAGCGCGTGATGCTGCAGGCAATGATCGACAAGAGCCAGGAAGACGTCGAAGGCGCGGTGCGGCTGAAGCTCTACAAGGGCAATGTCATCGTCACCGGCCGCAGGTCGAAGAAGACGCTCTATTCCGATGCGCTGGTCACCTTCGAGGACGACCGCGGCGCTTACGACCAGAAGGACGCCGCCGGCTTCATCCGTCTCAACGCGCTGCGGTTGCGGACGCTGGCGGCAAGGAACCGCGAAGGCTGATATCCGAACGTCGAAAGTTGAGATAAGCGGGAAAACCCGGCGGAGACGCCGGGTTTTATTTCGCGTATCTAATCTAAGAAAAGTTCAGACCACTTCAGAGAAATTATCGTTTGACCTTTCCGCCGCTCCAATTAAGTTCCCAGCGGGATGCGGGGGGTTTCAACAGTGAAAAGTAGTATTTCTCTTCTGGTCGCGACGGCGTTGACCTTGATGACGTGCGGGTCCTCGCAAGCAGCCACGAAGCAGGCGTCTGCGGCTAATTTGGACGGGTGCATCTCGGCTGTCCATTTATGGAGCATCACGTTCAAGCACGAAATCGCCTCCTTCATGGGCGTCTCGCAGGAGCGCATGCCGGCCTTGTTCTGCCAGCGCATAGCCGAGGGGATACGCAGCGGCCGCATCAGCTACTCCGACATAAACAGGCTGCAGCTCGACCAACCGACCGAAATCTGGTTGGTCATCAAGGGCAAGTCCAAGGCGGCTGCTGCGGCCACAACGGCGCCGCGGAACTCTAAATTCCGTACCTGCTCAAATGTTATCACCGGCTCCTTCGAGGTTGCCGCTTCCGAGAAATGCCCCTTAGGCGGCAGCTACTCGCAAGCTGCCGGAGTCCCGACGGTGATCGAGGACAGGCCAAAGGCGGCTCCTTCAGCGCCGCGGAACCCCAAATTCCGTACCTGCAACGGCACTACCGGTACCTTCCAGATTCCCGTTTCCCGGAAATGTCCATTGAGCGGCTACGCGAACGATTGAGAGTTAGGTGATGAGATCGAACCTGGTCGTTCCGGGTGGTTGGGTTTTGATCCTTGCTCCGTAACAAAAAGCCCGGCGCAGGCCGGGCTTCTCGTTGGAATGGAGATATTGCATCAGTTGGCGTCGATCGCCTCGGCGATGCGGGCGATGGCCTGCTGGTAGACGCTTGCCGAATTCCAGCCGGCGATGGCGCCCATATTCGCCTCATATCCCGCGCCGGCCTGCCAGCCATGGGCTTTGAGGAAGTTGGCGGTGGAAGCCAGCGCGGTGTTCCTGTCGCGCAGATTTCCGTTGCCGACGCCATACTTCAGAACATTTCCGGGCAGGAACTGCGTATGGCCGATCTCGCCATGCATGGCGCCGACCGAGGAGGCGGTCAGCGCGCCGCGATCGACCAGCTTCAGGGCGGCGATGGCATGGGGGGTGAAATAGTCCGGGCGGCGGCAATCATAGGCCAGCGTCAGAATGGCGGAGACCGTGTTCTGGTTGCCCATCGACGCGCCGAAGCCAGTCTCCATGCCCCAGATCGCAAGCAGGACGCCCGGCGGCACGCCGTAAGTCTGTTCGATCCTGTCGAACATCGCCGCGTTCTGCTTCTTCAACGCACGGCCCTTGGAAATAATCGCGGCCCCACCACGACGCTGCATGAACGCTTCCACCGAGCCGCTGAAAGCCTTGTGGATCGCGCGGTCGGCAGCGATCGTCCTTGTCGCGTAAGTCGCGCCGGCCAACGCGGACAGACCCCTCTGGCCCACGCCCTCGGCTTGTGCTTCCGCGGCAAATTGCTGTTTCCATGCGTCGAAGCCGGCGCCGTTCTTGCCGCAGCTGGCCGCGGCCTGCGCGCCTGTCGCCAGCCCGAAAGCCGCCACAACGGCGGCCATGAAAATCCTTCCCTTGGCAAAAAATGCCATATCGTTCTCCTGGTTGCCTGAATCACGTCCCGGCTGCAAATCTGCCAGTGAAGCGCCCGGTTGTCACCGCCCGCGCGGGCTGCGCGGCGCTTGAAGCTGGCGAATGCCGGGGAATTTGCCCACGATCAAGCATAAATTATGGCGCAAGGATTTATTGTGGCGTGTCTTGAGGGAAGACGTCGAAGTGTGATCATTGGCGCAGGCTCGCCTATGCGGCTGCCCATCCCGGCTGTTCCGAAGCGCGCGCCACACTGATGCAGGCGGTGGCGGAGAAGATCTTCTTCGCCGGCGAGCATGTCGCCGGACCGCTCACCCAGGCTTTGTTGCGGCGCGACATTGTCAGGCGAAAGCGTGGCCAGGCGGGGCGTCGCCCTGCTCGCGACGAAATAGAAACGGAACGACGGCCGGCGACGGGCGTTTGGGCGTTGCCCAACTTCGTTGACCTTTTTCCCGCGGTTCGACGACCGATGAAGCTGTTCGACTGCCCTCATTGCGGCCACCGTCTCTATTTCGAGAACGCGCAATGCCTGAACTGTTCAAGCCTGGTGCTTTACGATCCGGAGCGGGCGTGTTTCGTGCTTTCCGGCGGCGACGCCGTTCCATGCGGAAATGCCGACGAGTGCGCCTGCAACTGGCGGGCCGAGCCGGGCAGGATTTTCTGCCGCGCTTGCGCGCTCAACCAATTGATCCCCGACCTTTCGGTGGAGGGCAACCGCCGGCGCTGGATCCGCGTCGAGGCGGCCAAGAAACGCGCCGTCTATTCGCTGCTTGCCTTCGGCTTGCCGGTCGCGCCCAAGGCCGGACCGCAGGACGAGGCCGGGCTCGCTTTCGACTTCCTCGCCGATCCGATCGGCGGCGGACCAGGCGGCGAGCGCATCCTGACCGGCCACGACAACGGCAGGATCACCCTCAACGTCGCCGAGGCCGATTCCGCCGAGCGCGAGCGGCGGCGCGTCGAAATGGGCGAGAACTACCGCACCTTGCTCGGTCACTTCCGCCACGAGCTCGGCCATTATTACTGGGACCGGCTGATCCGCGAGGATCCCGAGCGACTTTCGAGCTTTCGCGCTCTGTTCGGCGACGAGCGGGTTGACTACGAGCAAGCGCTGAAGGCCCACTACGCCAAGGGCGCGCCGCCGGACTGGGAGCAGCGCCACATCTCGGCCTATGCGGCGTCCCACCCCTGGGAAGACTGGGCCGAGACCTGGGCGCACCACCTGCACATCACGGACACGCTGGAGATGGTGCATGCGCTGAATTTTCCGCTCGGCCGGCTGGAGACAGTGGAAGCCAACGACCTGCCGCCTGGCGATACAGGGGGAGATCCGCTGCGGGAGCCCGCCGAACCCGATCCGGCGCCGGAACCGTTCGAAAGGATCCTCGCCCGCTGGCTGGTGCTGTCGGAGGCCTCCAATTCGATCAACCGCTGCATGGGTCTGCCCGACCTTTATCCCTTCGTCATTTCGGAGGTGACGGCGCAAAAACTGGCCTTCGTTCACCAGCTTTTGACCGACTTGCCCAAAACAAATGGAACAATTCGTGAGCAGGCGACGGCACTTTAGCCGGAACGCATAAGGTTCTGGTTCGTTTTCGAGCCCGAGGGAGCGTTGAGAACGGAGAGAAATCATGAAAAGTCTATTGTTTCCGGCACTTGCCGGTGCGCTGCTTGCCATGTCGGGCGCGGCGCTTGCCGACACGCCCGTCTCGGCAGTGACGGATCTGAATGTCCGCGCCGGCCCCGGCCCGCAATATCCCGTTATCGGCGTGCTGGCTGCCGGCCAGTCGGCGACGCTCAGAGGCTGCATCGAAGGCAGCAAATGGTGCACCATCGCCGAAGCCGGCGGCAAAGGTTGGGTCTATTCCGACTATGTGACTGCCGAATTCGGCGGCAGCCGTGTTGTGGTGACACGCCGGCCGGCCGATGCCGGCATTGCCGTCGTGGCTCCGCCGACCGATGATATCTACACCACTGACACCTACACCGGCGCCATCGTTTCCGGCGACGACGCCATCGAGCCGATCGCCAGGCCGCCGGCCGAGGTCGGCACCTATGTCACCACGCACCGGGTCGAACCGGTCTATCTCGAGGGCGAAGTGGTGACCGGCGCGGTGCTGCCCGACACGGTCGAGCTGCGCGAGATCCCGGATTACAACTACCGCTATGTCTATGTGAACAACCAGCCGGCGCTGGTTGATCCGGGCACGCGGCGCATCGTCTATGTGATGCGCTGATCCAGGGTATTCGAAAGGCGGCCGCCGGGAAACGGGCGGCCGCCTTTGGAAGAATGTCAAGGTTGGGTCAGGCTACCTGCAGCTGCTCGACAGCCGCCGATTTCGACCTGCAGCCTCGATTTCAGGGTTCACTCCGCTCGTTGCTCCGTCTTGGCACGAGGAAGCGGGGTGGCTCCGTCAAACGCTTCACGCCCTTGGATGCGCCCGGTCGTAAATGTCGAGCAGCCTTGCCGTGTCGACGCCGGTATAGATCTGGGTGGTCGACAGGCTGGCATGGCCGAGCAGTTCCTGGATGGTGCGCAGGTCGCCGCCACGGCCGAGCAGATGAGTGGCGAAGGAATGGCGCAAGGCATGCGGCGTCGCGGTTTCCGGCAGGTTGAGGGCCAAGCGCAGCTTCGCCATCTCGCGCTGGACGATGGCCGGATTGAGCGGGCCGCCGCGAGCGCCGCGGAACAGCAGCTCTTTCGGATCGATGTGGAAGGGACACAGCCGCCGGTATTCGGCGACCGCCCTGAGCGCCACCGGCAGCACCGGCACCAGCCTTGTCTTGCCGCCCTTGCCGGTGATGCGCAGCACCGTGTCGGCCTCGGTGGCGAGATCGGCCCCGGTCAGGCCCAGCGCTTCCGAGATGCGCAGCCCGGAGCCGTAGAGCAGCGTCAGCACGGCGGCGTTGCGGGCGGCGATCCAGGGTTCTTCCGCCAGTTGGCCCTCGACAGTCACGACCTGCTTGGCATCGCTCGCCGTCAGTGGTTTCGGTAGCGATTTCGGCTGGCGCGGCGCGCGCAGGGCGGCCGCACCCGCCGCGTTGACGAGGCCGCGCTTTTCGAGAAACCGCAGCAGCGAACGGATGCCGGCCAGGCCGCGGCCGAGCGTGCGGGCGCCGGCGCCGCCGTTGCGGCGCGCGGCGAGGAAGCCGCGCAGGTCGGCCGGCTGCAGGTCGGCGATATCGGAGATGCCGGGCGGGCCGCCGCAATGCCCGGTCAGGAAATGCAGGAACTGGCGCGTGTCGCGCTCATAGGCTTCGACCGTTTCGGGCGACAGCCGGCGCTCGCGCGCCAGCATCTTGAGCCAGCTCTCGCGCGCCGCCTGGAGGTCGGGTTTTGCCGGGATGAGGAATTCCTGCATGCGGGCATTTTCGGGCAGTCAGGTTAGGAAGCGGTGAAGAGCCGATCATTGAAATGGCGGCTTCAGAGGGTTAGAGCAGGGCAAAGGAAGTGATGCCGATGTCGAAGCTCGAGAACCCTGTACAGATGGCCGTGATCGGCGCCGCGCACGGCATCAAGGGCGAGTTGCGGGTGAAAACTTTCACCGGCGATCCGCTGGCGCTCGCCGACTACGGGCCGCTGCATGCCAAGGATGGCCGAGCCTTCCAGATCCTCGACATCCGGCCGGCCGGCACGGTCGTGGTGGTGCGCTTCAAGGGCGTCAGCGACCGCAACACGGCCGAGGCGCTTGCCGGCACGGAGCTGTTCGTCGACCGTTCGGTGCTGCCGGACGACGGCTTGGAGGACGAGTTCTACCATGCCGACCTCATCGGCCTTGAGGTGAGGGACGATACCGGCGTCATCGGCAGGGTCGTCGCCGTGCATAATTTCGGCGGCGGCGACATACTCGACGTCACGCTCGCGGGCCGCAAGGGCGTGCTGATCCCGTTCACGCAAGCCGCGGTGCCGCATGTGTCGATCGCCGACGGCTTCGTTCAGGTCGATCCCCTGGCGGCGGGGCTGGTCGAGGACGAGGATAGCGAAGCCGCCGGGCGGCCCGGTTTCGACCCGAAGGGCCGGCCGCGCGGACCGAAGGACGCCGGGGGCAACCGGTGAGCTTTGCCGCCTCGGTGCTGACGCTCTATCCGGAGATGTTTCCGGGTGCGCTTGGGCTTTCGCTCGCCGGCCGGGCGCTGGAAGCCGGCACCTGGTCGCTGGAAGCGATCCAGATCCGCGATTTCGCCACTGACCGGCATCGCACCGTCGACGATACGCCGGCCGGCGGCGGCGCCGGCATGGTGATGCGCGCCGACGTGCTGGCCAGGGCGATCGACCACGTTTCGCCGCAGGGCGATGAACGTCCAAGGCTGCTGATGAGCCCGCGTGGAAAGCCGCTGACGCAGGCCAGGGTGCGCGGGCTCGCCGCCGGGCCCGGTGCCGTCATCCTGTGCGGCCGCTTCGAGGGCGTCGACCAGCGGCTGATCGAGGCGCGCGGTCTGGAGGAAGTCTCGATCGGCGATTTCATCCTGTCGGGCGGCGAGCCGGCCGCACTTGTGTTGCTCGATGCGGTGGTGCGGCTGCTGCCGGGGGTGATGGGCAACGCCGTCTCGGGCGAGGAAGAAAGCTTTGAGAACGGCCTGCTCGAGCATCCGCATTACACGCGGCCGCAGGAGTTCGAGGGCAGGCAAATCCCCGAAGTGCTGACCTCCGGGAATCACAGGAAGATCGCCGCGTGGCGTCGCGCCGAGGCTGAGAAGCTGACGCGGGAGCGCCGGCCCGATCTGCTGGCCGGTGCTCAGCCCTTGGTAAAGTAATAAACGGCCAGAAACAGGCCGACGGCGACGACGAAGCCGCGCACGACACCTTGCGGCACGCGCCTGGCGATCCACACCCCGGCATAGCCGCCCAGCGCCCCGCCGGGGATCATGACGATCGCCTGCGGCCAGGCGACGACGCCGCCCGAAACGAAAACCAGGATGGCGATTGCCGCGATGACCACCGCTAGCATGTTCTTCAACGCATTGAGCTTGTGGTAGTCGCCGGCCTGCGTCAGGCCGAGGGTGGCAAGCATCATCACGCCCATGCCGGCGCCGAAGAAGCCGCCATAGACCGAGGTCAGGAACTGCGCCAGCGACCCGGCGAGCGAGCCGACCGAGGCCTGGTGCTCCGGTCCGGCCGCCGGCTTCAGCCACGGACCGGCCGCGAACAGGGCGGTCGCGGCGATCAGCAGCCAGGGCACAAGCGCGCGGAAGGACGTGTTGGAGAGCGCCAGCAGAATGAGCGAACCGGCCAGCGCGCCAAAGCCCGATATCACGCAGAGCACAAGCGCCTGGCGCCAGAAATGCCTGATGTCGTCGAGATAGGCGAGCGTCGAGGTGATGTAGCCCGGAAACTGTGTCACCGAGGACGTTGCGTTGGCAACGATCGGCGGCAGGCCGACCAGCGTCATGGCACCGAAGGTGACGAAAGTGCCGCCGCCGGCGACGGCGTTCACCGCGCCCGAGACAAAGCCCGCGAAGAAGAGCAGGACGGCATCGAAGAATGTCATCGAGGGAGGCCTGGGAAATAGCTTTCTCCGACTTAGAAAGCTTGCATGGCGCGCGCAACCCGGCACGGCGGCAATATGATGGGGCCATAGTTTTCAAAAATTAGGCGTCAAAGGCGTGACAAAGCGCCGAAATAGCTGTATGTCGCCGCCCGAACCGGAAGAACGATCTTCCGGACCCGTCAACAAATGGCGGTGTAGCCGTCCCTGTCCGATGCCCCCGATTTGAATGTCTGGGCAAAGGACATAGCCGAGCGGTCATTGGAACTGCAAGGCAAGTCGAGGACGCTCTGGCTGTCGGAAGAACAAGAAGTGGATATTTGAGATGGATCTCATCCGTCAGCTCGAGGCCGAGCAGGCCGCCAAGATCGAAGCCAAGCGCAAGCTGCCCGAATTCCAGCCTGGCGACACCGTGCGCGTCCAGGTGCGCGTCACCGAAGGCAGCCGCACCCGCGTCCAGGCCTATGAGGGCGTCGTCATCGCCCGTTCCGGCTCCGGCTTCCAGGAGAATTTCACCGTCCGCAAGATTTCCTACGGCGAAGGCGTGGAGCGCGTGTTCCCGGTCTACTCGCCGATGGTCGAAGGCGTCGAGATCGTGCGCCGTGGCAAGGTGCGCCGCGCCAAGCTCTATTACCTGCGCGACCGTCGCGGCAAGTCGGCCCGCATTTCGGAAAACACCGGCGTGCGCGCCCGCAAGCTGAACGATGAAGAGCGTGATGCGCTGAACGCCGAACGCGCCCGCATCGAGGCCGAGAAGGTCGCCGCCGCCGAGGCTCTGGCTGCGGAGAAAGCCGCGCAGGACGCCGCCGAGAAGAAGGCTGCCGAGTCCGCGTCGGCCGAATAAGGCGCTTCCGCAGATCGTTTTGGAAAGGCGGCTTCGGTCGCCTTTTTCGTTTTGGATGTGCAAGCGGCGCTTGCCTGCAGCATGCCGCCGGAACGCGCCGAGCTGAAAGCCCTGCATGGCACGCTGACCCGGCTGGTCGCCGGGTTGCGCGAAGCGGTTGCGGATTGCGCGGATGGTCCGTCGCAGGCTGGGTTCGGGAAGCGTGCCGATCAGAGCATGGGAATCCGCTTTGGCGCTCATCGGTGCAGCGGATCGGCTTGCAAGGCGCTTGCGGAAAGCTAAAGTCGGCGCCGGTTTTTCTCTTGGGGCGAGCGTAGCGCCGCCAGTCACGTTCGGGAGTTCGTCATGATCAAGTCGAAACTGCTGCTGGCCGGCCTATTGGCCTGCCTTCTCGCGCCCGTTGCGGCGCTCGCCGACACGCTGCCCGATCTCGGCGGCAGAAAGGTCGTGGTGGTGACCGAAAACGCTTACCCGCCGCTGCAGTTCATCGACAAGAAGACCGGCAAGCAGATCGGCTGGGAATATGACGCGATGGATGAGATCGCCAAGCGGCTGAATTTCAAGGTTGAATACCAGAACACCTCCTGGGACGCGATGATCCAGGCCGTTTCCGACAACCAGTACAATATCGGCATGACCGGCATCACCATCAAGGACGAGCGCAAGGCGAAGGTCGACTTCTCGGACCCTTACATGCGATCGGAACAGTTCATGCTGGTGCGCGGCGACGAGAGCCGCTTCACCGACGCCAAGAGCTTTGCCGCCTTCAAGGACGGGCTGATCGGCGCGCAAGCCGGCACGACGCCCTTCTACACCGCGGTCTACAGCGTGCTCGACGGCAATGAGCAGAACCCGCGCATAAAATTGTTCGAGACCTTCGGCGCCAGCGTGCAGGCGCTGAAGTCCGGCGATGTCGACGTGGTGCTGACCGACGGCACCGCCGGCAAGGGCTATGTCGACGCCTCCGAGGGCAAGCTGAAGCTGATCGGCGGGCCGCTCGGCAGTGAGGATTTCGGCTTCATCTTCCCCAAGGGCTCCGACCTGGTGAAGCCGGTCAACGCCGCGATCGCCGCGCTCAAGGCCGATGGCACGCTCGATGCGCTGAACAAGAAGTGGTTCCTCGACTACAAGATGGGGCAGTAGCCCACGTTGTTGACGGCAGTGCCTGTGCAGGGAATCGCGCTGACTTGGCGCATGAGCACCCCCCTCTGCCCTGCCGGGCATCTCCCCCTCAGGGTGGGAGATTGGCAGTTTCAGCGCCTCCGCACATTCTGCATCGATGGTTTGCGAAAGCCGATCGACCATCTGATCTCCCGCCTTGAGGGGGAGATGGCCTGCAGGCCAGAGCGGGGTACCTGGGCGCCATCCTTTCTGGGTCGTTACACCGGCGGCACATCCTGATGACCGCCACGACGTCCACCGCCAAATCCGAATTCCCCTGGTGGCTGGCCGCAGCGGCCGTTCTGGCGCTCGCCGCGGCGCTGGCTATCGCCGCCAGCGACCTTTACGCCGAGGTCTTCGCCACCGTCGCCAAGGGCATCGGCATCACCGTCTTCGTCACCGTGGTCGGCTTCGCGCTGGCCTCGGCGCTTGGACTCGGCATCGCGCTGATGGCCTTGTCGGGGTCGCAATGGCTGCGCCAGATCGCGCGCTTCTATGTCGAGATCATCCGCGGCGTGCCGATCCTGGTGCTGCTGTTCTGGATCGCTTTTGCCGGGGCGCCGGCATTCGTCGCGGCGTGGAACGCGCTGACGGCGCCGCTGCAGAGCGCCGGCTGGATCGGCGAGCTCCTGGTGCGCGACATCTCGCTTCTGTGGCGCGCCATCATGGCTCTGACCATCGGCTATTCGGCCTTCATCTCGGAAGTGTTCCGGGCCGGCATCCTGTCGGTCGAGAAGGGTCAGATCGAGGCGGCAAAGGCGCTCGGGCTGACGCGCGTGCAGCGCTTCCGGCTGATTGTCTTTCCGCAGGCGATCCGCACCATCCTGCCGCCGCTCGGCAACGATTTCGTCGCCATGGTCAAGGACTCCTCGCTGGTCTCGGTGCTGGGCGTTGCCGACATCACGCAGATCGGCAAGGTCTATGCCGCCGGCTCGTTCCGCTTCTTCGAGACCTATTCGATCGTCGCCTATATCTATCTGATCTTGACGGTCGGCCTGTCGCTGGCGCTGCGGGCGCTCGAGAAACGGCTGCGACGGCAGCATGAGCAATAGCCCCCGGGCCAAGAGCGCGCTACGCTTCCTGGGTTAGTAACGTCCAGGAGCTGACCCATGAATTTCGACAAGCCCAATGCGGCGCTGGACTCCGTCTATTCGGCCGAGACGCCGGAGGCGCTCGCCAAGGCCTATGCCGAATGGGCGGCGACCTATGACGGCGAGACCGCCTCGCTCGGCTATCTGCTGCCCTTCCTTATCACCGCCTGGGTGGCGCGGCATGTGCCGGCGGGCGAAGGCCCGCTGCTCGACGCCGGCTGCGGCACCGGCCTGTCCGGGCCGTCATTGAAAGCGCTGGGCTATGGCGACATCTGCGGTCTCGACCTTTCAGACGACATGCTGAAGATCGCAGGCAGCCGCAATGCCTATGGCGAGCTGAAGAAGGCGATGCTCGGCGGTCCGCTGCCCTGGCCCGACAGTCATTTCCGCGCCTTCTTCTCGACCGGCGTCTTCACCATCGGCCACGCGCCGGCCGAGGGCCTGCACGAACTCGTGCGCATCACGAAGAGCGGCGGCCACGCATCTTCACAGTGCGCGACCAGGTTTTGAGAGCGGTGGCTTCCAGGCGGTGTTCGACGATCTCAGGCAGGCAAGGAAATGGCGGCTGGCCGAGGAAAGTCCGTGGTTTCGCTGCTATGCGATCGGCGACCCGGACGCGCTGGTGAAGACTTTCGTATTCGAGGTGCTGTGAGCGCGGCTTCCCCTTCTCCCACAAGGGGAGAAGGCAAAGCTACCGCAATTGCCGAAAAGCCAAAACGTTGATATGAGCAGCGCCATGGAAGAGCTTTTCAGCGATCCGGCCTATAAGGGTTTCGTGCTGCAGGACAGGAAGCGCCTGCCGTCGCGATTTGCCGCGCGCGTCTGCGGCGCGCTCACCAGCCGACTTAGCTGAGGCGACCGATCCGGTCGCTTCGCCGGTCAGAAGCCCCGGCGCCAGCTTTTGCCATTCTCATATCGACGGATTTACGCACATGAGCGCACCGCGCACCCTCTACGACAAGATATTCGACGACCATGTCGTCGACCGCCAGGACGACGGCACCTGCCTGCTCTATATCGACCGCCACCTCGTCCACGAGGTCACCAGCCCGCAGGCCTTCGAAGGCCTGCGCATGAGCGGCCGAGACGTTCGCCATCCTGAGAAGACGCTCGCCGTGGTCGACCACAACGTGCCGACCTCGCCCGAGCGCAAGTTCGGCATCAAGAACGAGGAAAGCCGCATCCAGGTCGAGGCGCTGGCCAAGAATGCCAAGGATTTCGGCATCGAATATTATTCGGAGAACGACGTCCGCCAGGGCATCGTCCACATCATCGGGCCGGAGCAAGGCTTCACGCTGCCCGGCATGACCATTGTCTGCGGCGACAGCCACACCTCCACGCACGGTGCGTTCGGCGCGCTGGCGCACGGCATCGGCACTTCGGAAGTCGAGCATGTGCTGGCGACGCAAACTTTGATTCAGCGCAAGGCCAAGAACATGCTGGTGCGCGTTGACGGCCAGCTTCCGGAAGGCGTCACCGCCAAGGACATCATCCTCGCCATCATCGGCGAGATCGGCACCGCCGGCGGCACCGGCTACGTCATCGAATATGCGGGCGAGGCGATCCGCTCGCTGTCGATGGAAGGCCGCATGACGATCTGCAACATGTCGATCGAAGGCGGTGCGCGCGCCGGCCTGATCGCGCCGGACGAGACCACCTTCGCCTATGTGAAGGACAAGCCGCGCGCGCCGAAGGGCGCCGCCTGGGACGCCGCGCTTGCCTACTGGAAGACGCTGCATTCCGACGAAGGTGCGCATTTCGACAAGGTGGTCGTGCTCGATGCGCAAAAACTGCCGCCGATCGTCTCCTGGGGCTCCTCGCCCGAGGATGTCGTCTCGGTGCAGGGTTTCGTGCCGAATCCGGCCGACATCGCCGACGAGAACAAGCGTTCCTCGAAGCTGCGCGCGCTCGACTATATGGGGCTGACGCCCGGAACCAAGATCACCGACATCACGCTCGACCGCGTCTTCATCGGGTCCTGCACCAATGGCCGCATCGAGGACCTGCGCGCCGCCGCCAAGGTTGTCGAGGGCAAGAAGGTCAATCCGCGCGTGAACGCCATGATCGTGCCGGGCTCCGGCCTGGTGAAGGAGCAGGCCGAAGCCGAAGGGCTCGACAAGATCTTCGTCGCCGCGGGCTTCGACTGGCGCGAGCCCGGCTGCTCGATGTGCCTGGCGATGAACGACGACCGGCTGAAGCCGCATGAGCGCTGCGCCTCGACTTCGAACCGCAATTTCGAGGGCCGGCAGGGTTTTAAGGGCCGCACCCATCTTGTCTCGCCGGCCATGGCGGCGGCGGCGGCAATCGCCGGCCATTTCGTCGATATCCGCGACTGGAAGTAACGGCCTGCCGCGGACGCGATCAAAGGCCCGGAGCGCACCGCGTTCCGGGCCTTTTGTCGCTCAGCGGTCGCCGAGCCGGATAATCTCGTGGAACTCCTCACGTCGGCCAGGCTCGTCGGCAGCGACGATCAGCGCCAGTTGCTGCTCGTCGAAAATCTTGAACCACTCGTCCCATTCGACCAGCTCGTAGCCGCCGGCGTTGGGAGGCCGCTCCGGGCTGTCGTCGTCCTCATAGGCGTTCTGGCCAAAAACCAGGCGCAGCATGGGTTGCGTGCCGGCCTCGGGCGAAATGTCGACAATGGCCGGAAATCCGGCGCGCGCCGCCGCCCAGGAACGGATCGCATCGTGCTCGGTCAGGGTGATTGTACCGGCCATCGGCGTTCTCCTGTTTTGTGTTGAGAACGCCGGTCTCCCGGAGCTGTTCCAAGCCGTCGCTTAACCGCTTGTTTGTGCTTCCCGACTAGCATCTCCCCTTGGGTAACTTGGGGAAGTCACGGTCCGTTGGACACCGGTCTGCTCATAGCGCTGCTCAATCCGACGATAGCGCTGGCGCTCGGCGCTGCGTTCCTCGTGCTGTGGTTCTACCAGCGCCATCGTCCGTATCTGGCGGTGCTGGCGGCGAGCTACTGCCTGTCGGCGTCGGGTTTCCTGCTGCAATATTTCACGCTGCCGCTCGGCATCGTGGCGACCAAGCTGATCTCCAACATATGTTTCACGATAGCCGCCTGCTGCCTTTCCGGCGCGATCATCGCCCGCTACGGCCGGCGCGTGCCTTATTTCGGCATCGGGCTCATGGCCGGCGGCGGGCTCGCCGCCTTCGCATGGTTCATGTTCGTCGAGCCGGATCTTACCTGGCGCGTGCTCAGCATGAATTTCGGCTTCGGCGGCCTGAGCCTGCTCGTCGCCGCCGAGCTCAGGACAGTGCGCAACAATGGCCCTGAGAAAATCCTGGTCGCGCTGGCCCTGCTTTCCGCGCTGAATTTCACCGCCCGTACCCTGATCGTCGTCATCGCGCATGGACCGTTCCCAAGCTATGACGGCTTCTACGGCTCGTCCTACTGGACGACGGCGCTGCTCTCGCACGCGCTTTTGTCGCTTCTGATCGCGCTCTGCCTGTTCACGGCGGCCGCCCTCGACGTGCTGAAGGCACTGAAGGCCGAGACGCACACCGACCCGTTGTCCGGTCTTCTCAACCGCCGCGGCTTCGAAGACCGGGCAGCACTGCTGCTCGATCAATGCGCCAAGGCCGGGTTTCCCGTCGCGCTGGTGCTTGCCGACCTCGATCACTTCAAGGCGCTCAATGACCAGCACGGACATGAGGCGGGCGACCGAGTGATTGCCGACTTCGCTGCCAAGCTGCGCTTTGCCACGGGCGCGCGCGGGGCTGCGGGCCGCATCGGCGGCGAAGAGTTCGCCGTGCTCCTGCCGCTCAGCGATCTCGCCGCGGCGCGCCTTTTCGCCGAAGCGATCCGCACTTTCTATTCGGCCGGGGCCGTCGACGGCCTGCCGCCCGGCACCAGGGTGACAGCGAGCTTCGGCGTTGCGGCCCGCAGCGGCGCGGAAGGGCTGGCGCCGCTGATGCGGCGCGCCGACGAGGCGCTCTACAAGGCCAAGAGGAATGGCCGCGACAGCGTCCGCCTTTCCTACGAGCGCCCCGAAACCGCCTTCGTGCCCGAAGCGGTGAGCGTCGGCTGAAAATCGCAGGCTCCAGAGCACCTGACAACAGCCAACATCACTGCCCGAAGGCGACGGACGTTAACGTGTTTTTCGCCCGTCGATGGTTTTCTGCCCGGGGGGCTTCGAAGGGAACATGGGCAGCGCTGATTTCATCCTGGTGATCAATCTGCTCGTCGCCGGGCTGTTGGCCGCGGCCTTCGCGGCGATCGCCGTCCACGACGTCGGGCGTGTGTCGGCGCGCTGGCTGGCTTTCGGCTATTTGCTCGGCATGGCCTATTTTGCCATCGAGTTCAGTATCCCCGCTTTTGCCGATGCCCGGCTGCCGGTTGTCATGGCCTTCGCTGTCTTCCTCGGCGCAACCATCGCTTTCAACGGCGGGCTTGCCCACAAATATGGCGTGACGCCGCCCTGGGCGCCGATGCTGGTCTTCCTGGCCGTGGCCTCGGCCGCCGTCTATCTGGTGCAGGACCTGCCGCGATACTCGCTCACCCGCATGTTGGCCTATCAGCTTCCTTATGCGGCCATGCAGTGCACCGCGCTTGGCATCGTGCTGTCCTCCAGGCAGCGGCTCGAGCGGCTCGATCACCTCCTGATGCTCGTGCTCGCGGCAAGCGCCCTGCAGTTCGCATCAAAGCCTTTCATCGCCGGCGCGCTGGGCGGCTGGGGCGCCAATCCGCAATCCTATGTGCAGACGGGTTATGCACTGGTGTCGCAGTCGCTTGGCACCGTGTTCGGTCTGGCGCTGGCGCTGCTCGCGCTCGCCATCCTGGTGCGCGACGTGCTGGCCGAGGCGATGTCGAAATCGGAGACGGACACGCTGTCGCGGCTCCTCAACCGCGGCGGTTTCGAACGCCATGCCGAGTTGGCGTTGCGCGATGCGGTGCGCCGGGGCGTACCGGTGGCGCTGGTCATTGCCGACCTCGATCACTTCAAGAGGATCAACGACAGCTACGGGCATGCCTGCGGCGATCGTGTCATCGAGACCTTCGCAGGCCTGCTGCGCGAGGCGGCGGCCGAGCATCACGTCGCCGGCCGCATCGGCGGCGAGGAATTCGCCATCCTGCCCGGTACCAACCTTGCTGCCGCGCGATTGTTCGCGGAAGGCGCGCGCAGCGCGTTTGGCGGGCTGCCGATCGAAGGCCTGCCCGCCGATCATCGCTGCAGCGCGAGCTTCGGCGTCGCCGAGCTTGCCACGGATGAGGATTTTCCAGATCTGCTGCGGCGCGCCGACGAAGCGCTTTACGCGGCCAAGAATGCCGGCCGCGACTGCGTGCGCGTCTCGCTCGGGACCGCGCGCCGGCAGTTCCCGGCGGTCAGCGGCAGGGGCTGAGGTTGGGCATCTCGCCGTCGGAGAGGCCGTACATATAGGAACGGCCCTTGATGAAGACCGGCGGCTGGTAGCAGCCCGGGGCGCCGGCAGCGTCGGAATCGTAGATGACATCTGGCTGGCCGGCGCCGGTGAAGTTCGAGAGCTGCTTGGCGTGCCGGCCCTCGCCGACGATGATGCGCTTGTAGCCGGCGGCGCTGTCGATGACGAGATTGCCGAAGGAATCGGCATAGACGCGGTCATGATGGCGCAGGCCGGCTTCGGCCGGCACAGCAACGGCGGTGGCAAGTGCAGCCAGCGTCGCGACCGCCAGGCCTGCCCGCACTGAATTCGAACGCATGTCGCTCTCCCTTGGACGGTGCGACCCTCGGGATCGCCCTGCAAACGTCGTGCGAATCGGAAATTAACCCTTTCTTAACCTTTGTTAAGGGGCAGACAGGCTTCAGGAGGGAAACTTAATGAACATGGTTAATTTCGGCGCCTTGGCTCCACTCCGTCCATCGCCCCGCCCCGGCCCAGGCGAGCTTGATCTTGGCGCATTGCGTGGCTAGCGTGCCGCGCACGAAAGGGGCAGCACATGATGTTTGGCCGCGCGATTTGGGTCTCGCTCGTTGTTCCGCTGCTTCTTGCGGCTACGGCCTGCGTGCCGCAGGACGGCGTGCCGAAGGCGGCGAATACGGGATCGCCAACAGTCTCGCCCGTTCCAACCAGCCAACCCGTCGCTCCCGGGGCTGGAGCTGCCGCAACGCCCAAGCCATTGTCAACAGCTTCGCCACCCGCAACCAAAATCACCACCGACTTGACCACGCCGCGAGCCGGCGTCGGAACGGCCACCTACAGATGCGGCAATGGCGGCATGATCACCATCCAAAATCTCGGCTCTTCGCTGCGTGTGCTCGGGCCGGATGGCTCGGCCGAAGTGTTTCCAGCGTCGCCCGCCAATCAAACCAGCCGCTACCAGGAAGCGGCGACGCATGACGCAATCGTGATCGACGGTCGCGAGGCGCTGGTGATGAAGAAGGGGTCCACGCCGCAGAGCTGCAAAAGATAACGGATCTTATTGCACTGCAGCGACGTTGCGCCGGCTGCAGATCGGCCGCTAATCGATTGAAGCTGAATTTCCCCGTTTTGTCAGACTAAATGACGTTTTCAAAACGATTTTCCGGCTTTGACGCGGTGCAAAAAGCGCATTAGAAACCCGCTATCCGAGGCCCTATGTTGTGCGGCAAAAGCCGCATCCTTCGCGGCTCAGGAACGCCGATCTGGGGGAGCCATGAGCAAATCACCAGCCACCCGCGCAATTGCCAGACGTGAACGGCCGCTTTCGCCGCACCTGACGATTTACAGGCCCCCGATCACGATGACGATGTCGATCGTCCATCGCATCACCGGCGGCGCGCTTTATTTCGGCACGCTCCTGGTGGCGGCCTGGTTGATCGCTGCGTCGAGTTCGCAGGCTGCGTTCGACTGGGTCAACTGGGCCTTCGGCTCCTGGCTCGGCCGGCTGGTCCTGTTCGGCTACACCTGGGCGCTGATGCACCACATGCTGGGCGGGTTGCGCCATCTCGTCTGGGACACCGGCGCCGGGCTCGAAAAACACACCGCCTCGAGGATCGCATGGGCAACGCTCGCCGGCTCGATCGTGCTGACGCTGCTGATCTGGATCGCGGGCTACATGGCGCGGGGGGCACTCTGATGACCGCAAAGAATTCGGACATGCGCACGCCGCTCGGGAGGGTTCGCGGCCTTGGTTCGGCGCGTGAGGGTACCGGCCATTTCTGGCGCCAGCGGCTGACGGCGGTGGCCAATATCCCGCTCATCCTGTTCTTCGTCGGCTTCCTGATCGCCCTCAACGGCCACGGCTATGCTGAAGTGCGGGCGTCGCTCGCGAACCCCTTCGTGGCGCTGGTGCTGTCGTTGGTGCTGATTTCCGCGCTCTACCACATGCGGATCGGCATGCAGGTCATCATCGAGGACTATGTGCATGGCGAGGGCATGAAGCTGGCGCTGATCGCCCTCAACACATTCTTCTCAATAGCAGTCGGCGTCGCCTCACTCTTCGCTCTGCTCAAACTCGCATTCGGAGGCTGACGTCTTGGCCAACGCAAACACAGCCAGCACGGCTTCGGCCTACACCTTTGTCGATCACAAATTCGATGTGGTGATCGTCGGCGCCGGCGGTGCCGGGTTGCGCGCCACGCTCGGCATGGCCGAGCAGGGGCTGCGCACCGCCTGCATCACCAAGGTGTTCCCGACGCGCTCGCACACGGTCGCGGCGCAAGGCGGCATCGCCGCCTCGCTCTCCAACATGGGCCCCGATTCCTGGCAATGGCACATGTACGACACCGTCAAGGGCTCAGACTGGCTGGGCGACGTCGACGCCATGGAATACATGGTGCGCGAGGCGCCGGCCGCCGTCTATGAGCTCGAGCATTACGGCGTGCCATTCTCGCGCACCGAAGAGGGCAAGATCTATCAGCGGCCGTTCGGCGGCCACATGATGAATTATGGCGACGGCCCGCCGGTTCAGCGCACCTGCGCCGCCGCCGACCGCACCGGGCACGCCATCCTGCATACGCTCTACGGCCAGTCGCTGAAGAACAACGCGCAGTTCTTCATCGAGTATTTCGCGCTCGACCTGATCATGGAGCCGGACGGCACATGCACCGGCGTGGTGGCGTGGAACCTCGACGACGGCACCATCCACCGCTTCTCGGCAAAGATGGTGGTGCTGGCGACCGGCGGCTATGGCCGCGCCTATTTCTCCGCCACCTCGGCGCATACCTGCACCGGCGACGGCGGCGGCATGGCCGCGCGGGCCGGGCTGCCGCTGCAGGACATGGAGTTCGTGCAGTTCCATCCGACCGGCATCTACGGCGCCGGCTGCCTGATCACCGAAGGCGCGCGCGGCGAGGGCGGCTATCTTGTCAATTCCGAGGGTGAGCGCTTCATGGAGCGCTACGCGCCGTCGGCCAAGGACCTCGCCTCGCGCGACGTGGTCTCGCGCTGCATGACGCTGGAGATCCGCGAGGGCCGCGGCGTCGGCAAGAACAAGGACTACATCTTCCTGCATCTCGACCATCTCGATCCGGCGGTGCTGCACGAGCGGCTGCCGGGCATCTCCGAATCGGCCAAGATCTTCGCCGGCGTCGACCTGACCAAGGAGCCGATCCCGGTGCTGCCGACGGTTCACTACAATATGGGCGGCGTGCCGACCAATTATTGGGGCGAGGCGCTCAACCCGAGCTTCGACAACCCCGACCGCGTGTCGCCCGGCCTGATGGCGGTGGGCGAGGCCGGCTGCGCCTCCGTGCATGGCGCCAACCGGCTCGGCTCCAACTCGCTGATCGATCTGGTCGTGTTCGGCCGAGCGGCCGCAATCCGCGCCGGCCAGGTGATCGATCGCAAGTCGGCGATTGCGTCGCCCAATCAGGAATCGGTCGACAAGATCATGGACCGCTTCGACAAGCTGCGCCACGCCAGCGGCTCGACCCCGACCGCTGCGCTGCGCGAAAAGATGCAGCGGGCGATGCAGGAAGACGCGGCGGTGTTCCGCACGCAGGAATCGCTGGAAAATGGCTGCCAGCGCGTTTCTCAAATCTGGAGCGAGCTCAAGGACGTCAAGGTCTTCGACCGCTCGATGGTCTGGAACTCGGACCTGGTCGAGACGCTGGAGCTCGAAAACCTGATGGTCAATGCCATCGCCACGGTCTACGGCGCCGAGGCGCGCAAGGAGAGCCGCGGCGCGCATGCGCGAGAGGATTTCTCGGCGCGCGACGACGCCAACTGGCGCAAGCACACGCTGGCCCACGTCGGCGAGGACGGCAAGGTGACGCTTTCCTACCGCCCGGTGCACACCGACCCGCTGCTGGCGGAAAAGGACGGCGGCATCAGCCTGGCCAAGATCGCGCCAAAGGCCAGGGTCTACTGACATGGCATTGGCGGCCGCGGGATATTCCGGCACGCCCCTTGCGGCCAAGCTCGGCCTGAAGGACGGCATGGTCGCCGCCTTCATCGCGCTGCCGCCCGAGCTCGACGAGTTGGCTGGAGCCGTCGGGTTTGCCGAGGTCGATCGGCTGCCCTACTGGTCGGCGATCTCGGGCAACCGGAAATACGATGCCGTGCACGCTTTCACCCGGCAGCGCGCCGAGATCGAGGACGGCCTGGCCGGCATCGAGACGGCGATCAAGCGCGACGGCATGGTCTGGGTCTCCTGGCCGAAGAAGGCTTCGAATGTGCCGACCGACGTCACCGAGGACGTCATCCGCGCCGAGGCGCTCAAGCGCGACCTTGTCGACGTCAAGGTCGCGGCCGTCAACGATATCTGGTCCGGGCTGAAGCTCGTCATCCGAAAGGACCGCAGGTAATGGTCGAACTCACGCTACCCAAGAATTCGAAAGTCCAGCAGGGCAAGACCTGGCCGAAGCCGGAGGGCGCCACCAATCTGCGCGAATACCGCATCTACCGCTGGTCGCCGGACGACGACGAGAATCCGCGCATGGACACTTATTTCGTCGACATGGACGATTGCGGCCCGATGGTGCTCGACGCGCTGCTGTGGATCAAGAACAAGATCGACCCGACGCTGACGCTGCGCCGCTCCTGCCGCGAAGGCATTTGCGGGTCCTGCGCCATGAACATCGACGGCTCGAACACGCTCGCCTGCACCAAGGGCGCCGACGACATTTCCGGCGCGGTGAAGATCTATCCGCTGCCGCATATGCCGGTGATCAAGGACCTCGTGCCCGACCTCACCAACTTCTATGCCCAGCATGCCTCGATCGAGCCATGGCTGAAGACGGTCTCGCCGACGCCCGCCAAGGAATGGCTGCAAAGCCATGAAGACCGCGAGAAGCTCGATGGGCTCTATGAGTGCATCCTGTGCGCCTGCTGCTCGACCTCGTGCCCAAGCTACTGGTGGAACGGCGAGCGCTATCTCGGCCCGGCAACGCTGCTGCAGGCCTATCGCTGGCTGATCGATTCCCGCGATGAGGCGACCGGCGAGCGGCTCGACAATCTCGAGGATCCGTTCCGGCTCTATCGCTGTCACACCATCATGAACTGCGCGCAAACTTGCCCGAAGGGGCTCAATCCGGCGAAGGCGATCGCGGAGATCAAGAAGATGATGGTGGAGCGGCGCGTCTAGAGTTTAGCGGCTCAAGTTCGTACGCAGCGATTCTTCGCGCCACCCTCTGGCCTGCCGGCCATCTCCCTCACGGGTGGGGAGATTGGCTGTCATCGCGGCTTTCGCCAATCGCCAACGTTGAAGGATGAGCGCCGTCGGCGAAGCTGCTGATCTCCCCCCAAGTGGGGGAGATGTCCGGCAGGACAGAGGGGGGCGCTGTCCCGCCGACGTTCCGAAGGTTCTGCCTTGTCGCGGCGATCCGATTTCTGTCAAAATCGGTACCCGGAGAACCGACCTTATCGAAAAGCCAAACCCAATGACCGATCTCCCCGTCCTCTCTTCCGTCGAAGCCCGCGTGCTCGGCTCGCTGATCGAGAAGAAGGAGCTGACGCCGGACGTCTATCCGCTGACGCTGAACGGTGCGCATGCCGCGGCCAACCAGAAGACGGCGCGCGAGCCGGTGATGGCGCTGGAGCTGACCGACGTTAGGCGCGCGCTCAGCTCGCTCGAACAGAAGGGTCTGGTGCGCCAGGCTTTTGCTTCGCGGGTCGAGCGCTACGAACATCTGATGGCGCAGCGCTTTTCGCTGACCACGCCGCAGATCGCGATCGTCGGTCTGCTGCTCCTGCGCGGCGCGCAGACGGCGCATGAGCTGCTCGCCCGTTCCGAGCGCATGGCGCGCTTCGGGTCGATCGAAGAGCTTCGCGACAATCTCGACCTGATGATCGGCCGCCGTCCGCCGCTCATTCTGCTGCTCGAACGTGCGCCCGGGCAGCGCGAGGAGCGCTATGTGCATCTGCTCAGCGGTCCGGTGGAAGTATCAGCGGCGGCAGCGCCATGGCAACCGCCGGCGTCCTCCGACGCTTCCGATCTCGAAGCGCGGGTGCGGGCGCTCGAGGAAGAGGTCGGCGCGTTGCGTGCCAAAATCGAGGCGCTGGGCGGCTAGCGTGAGATGATGGCGGGACAGCGCCCCCCTCTGTCCTGCCGGACATCTCCCCCACGAGGGGGGAGATTGGCAGTTCCAGCGCCTCGCCCGCGGCGTCGGTGATTGGCGAAAGCCGGCGCGAATATCCGATCTTCCCCCTCGTGGGGGAGATGTCCGGCAGGGCAGAGAGGGGCGCGACTGATCCCTGCCCCGCGCAGTCTACGTCAGCCCAGCCTGGCGTCGATCGAGACCTTGATGGCGCCGAGCGCCTTTGAGACCGGGCACTCGGCCTTGGCCTTCTCGGCCAGTTCCTGGAACTTTGCCGCATCGATGCCCGGGACCTTGCCGACCAGGGTGATGGCGCTGCCGGTTATGCCGGTGCCGGGCACCAGTGTCACAACAGCCTTGGAGTCGAGCGCGGTGGCCGGGGTGCCGTTCTCGGCGAGGAAATGCGACAGCTGCATGGCGTAGCATCCGGCATGGGCGGCGGCGATCAGCTCTTCCGGATTGGTGCCGGATTTGCCGCTCTCATCCTCGAAGCGCGCCTTGAAGGAATAGGGTATGCCCTTCAGAGTCCCGCTCTGCGTTTCCAGCGTGCCCTTGCCCTCTTTCAGATTGCCTTTCCAGACGGCGTTTGCGGTGCGGTCCATGAAGTCCTCCTGGCTTGTCGGGGTTCGCGCCGGCGGGCGCCGGCGTTCCGCTGAACTATAGCGCGAGCGCGCCGGAAGACCATGGCGCGATTGTGCCTGCGAAGTCGACGCCCGCGAAAAAAATCTCAAAAAAAGCGCGTGCAGAATGTCGACTTCCCGGCGGCCGGACCATCCTGGGGGCGGCCACGAAGTTCGGGGCCGAAGGAGGTTGAAGATGGACAATCTGTTTTTCGCACTTTGGAGGCGCCCCGGCGGAAGGGTGCAGCGACCGGAAGAGTTCTGGCTGGATCCCCCGGCCTTCGGCCTCGGCCGGCTGGCGGCGGCCGTGGCCATAATCGGGATTGCGGCATGCCTGCTCGATCATGCGGCGGCCAGAAGCAAGGCTGACAGCATCGCGGTCGCCTCCTATGGTTCATCGCAGGAAGGGAACTGACAATGAAATATGTCCTGCTGGTCTACGGCGAGGAAAAGGACCTCTTCGCGCTCACGCCGGAACGATCCGCCAAGCTCGACGCCGATTCGCTCGCCTATGACAGGGAACTCGATCGACAAGGCAAGCTGATCATCGCGCAGGCGCTGCAGCCGGTGAAGATGTCGAAGTCGCTCAGGCGTCGCAAGGGCAAGCGGCTGGTTACCGACGGGCCGTTCGCCGAGACGAAAGAACAGCTGCTCGGCTTCGTCATGATCGAGGCCGCGGATCTCGACGAGGCGATGGCGATCGCAGACGGCATTCCGCTGGCCGAGCTCGGCACCGTCGAGGTCAGGGCTGTCTACGACATACCGGGGTCATGACCCGGAGCTATTAGCGGTTTGTTCATCGCCGCAATTGTCGCGAGTTGAAGCGATGCTGTACTTCTTCTATCGTTGCCGCAGTTTCGGGGGAATTCGGCATGCCTTTTCTGCTCGCTATGCTTGGCCTGCTCGGCGTGGCGGCCATCTGGTGGTACCGGCTGAAGGCGATGAACGAGGCGGCCAGCGAGGTCGCCGACGTTATCGGCCGCGTGCAGGGCAATATCCGCCGCAAGAAGCTGCGCAAACAGGCGGCACTTTCGCCGCTGACGGCGATCGACGATCCGGTCGTGGCCGCCGCGACGCTGATCACCGCGATCGTTTCGGAACATGGCCCGATCCTGCCGCAGCGCGAAGCCGTCATCCGTGAGGTGATCGCGCAGATTGCCGACAACCCTAAGAAAACCGACGAGGCCGTTGTCTACGCCAAATGGGCGGCCGCGCAGGTCGACGACACCACGATCGTCATCGACAAGCTGGCGCCGTTCCTGCGCGAGCGCCTCGAGCCGCACGAACGGGACGATCTGCTCAGCATGCTGAACCGGGTGGCACAGGGCGGCGAGCAACGCCTGCGGATCGCCGACCAGCGGATGGTGAGGCTGCGGCAGAAGCTGGGTTTTGAGGTCAATTAAGCTGAAGCAGTGGCGGCCGGATCGCCTACCTTCGTGATTGGCCGAAACGCCTCTCGCATCCTCATTCTATGGCGGAGCAAGGAGCGAAGCGGCGCGGCGCAGACCATAGAATCCATTCCGTTACCTATAAGCGTTGCAGCGGTGCAGAATTCTGCTCGGCGGCATTCTTCGACCAAGGTCACGGCATGGATCCTCGGGTCTTCGCGTCCGCTTCGCTCCCGCTCCCGCCGTGGATGACGACGTCGCGTAGGCACCGGCCAATTGCTAGGCGCTAGATCGCTTCGCCCTTCAATAGCCGCGGCATGTCGCCTGACAGGCCAGACGCCTGACGGATGAAGAAGTCCTTGAGCTTCGGCATGCGCTCGACGATACCGAGGCCGAGGTCGCGCACGGCGCGCAGCGGGCCGATGTCGTTGGAAAACAGGCGGTTCAGCACGTCGGTGGTGACGCCCATCTGCAGCGTGTCGAAGCGGCGCCATTGCTGGTAGCGCTCGAGCACGTCGAGCGCGCCGATGTCCTGGCCGAGCCGGTCGGCCTCGACCACCACTTCGGCAAGTGCTGCGACATCCTTGAAGCCGAGATTGAGGCCCTGACCGGCGATCGGATGAATGCCGTGCGCCGCATCGCCGGCGAGCGCGATGCGCGGTGCGACGAAGGCGCGCGCAAGGATCAGACCGAGCGGCCAGGCGCGCGGCTTGTCGGCGACTCGTATCTCGCCGAGCTTCAGCCCAAAGCGCTGCTCCAGCTCATGCTCGAAGACGAACTCGTCGCCCTCGACCAGCTTCTGCGCGTCTTCCGTGCGCTCAACCCAGACGATCGAGGAGCGATTGGTGCCGTCCTCCTCAGGCTTCAGCGGCAAGGTGGCGAAGGGGCCGGCGGGCAAAAAATGTTCCTCGGCGCGGCCATTGTGCGGGCGCTCATGCGCGACCGTGCAGACGATGCCGGACTGGCCGTATTCCCATTTTACCGTCCTGATGCCGGCCATGTCGCGCAGCTTCGAATTGACGCCGTCAGCGGCGACGAGCAGGCAGGCCTTAAGCGCGGCGCCGTCGGCCAGATGCACGGTGATGCCGGCGCCGTTCGTGTCGAAGGCGCTGACGGCCATGCCTTCGATGACGTCGATGCCGAGTTTTTCGGCGCGCCGGCGCAGCGCGCCGTTGAGAACCCGGTTGGCCACCATATGGGCGAAGGGTTCGCCGGGCGCCACCTCGCCGTCGAAGGTCAAAAACACCGGCCGCACCGGATCGGCGGCGCGCGAATCGGTGATGATCATCTCGGTGATCGCCTGCGCCTCGGGCGCGATCTCGTCCCAGACGCCGAGCTGCTCCAGCATGCGGCAGGCTGCGGCGGCGATCGCCGAGGCGCGGCCGTCCTTCTGCCAGACGCCGGCAGGTGCCGCATCGACAATGGCGACGGCAAGGCTCGGTCGCGCCTGCTTCAGCGACACGGCCGCGGCAAGGCCGACATAGCCGGCGCCCGCCACCAGCACGTCCACCGAGGTTTTGTCCGCTGCATCCGCCTTGCGGTCGACCATGGCACTTTCCTTTCGCGACCTACGGCCACCGCGGCGGCCGTTGCAGCTTGACTGCCCGGCTCTCCTGTCCGAAACCCGCCATGACACATCTTCAAGGGACGTGGAACATGACGGCGGCCATGGACGAGCTTCTCGACATTCTCGACCTCGAGCAGCTCGAACACAACCTGTATCGTGGTCGCAGCCCCAAGCTCGACTGGCAGCGCGTGTTCGGCGGCCAGACGATCGCTCAGGCGCTGGTCGCCGCCCAGCGCACTGTCGAGCCCGGGCGACATGTGCATTCGCTGCACGGCTATTTCATGCGGCCCGGCGACACCAAGGTTCCGATCGTCTATGAGGTCGACCGCATCCGCGACGGCGGCTCTTTCACCACGCGCCGGGTGGTGGCGATCCAGCATGGGCAGGCGATCTTCTCGCTGGAAGCCTCGTTCCAGCAGGACGAGGTCGGGCTGGAGCATCAGCTGCCGATGCCGCGCAACGTGCCGGCGCCCGACACGCTTCTGTCGCAGCGCGAGCTGCTCGGCAAGTTCGGCGAGGCGGTGCCGGAAGGCATCAAGCGCTACTGGGAGCGCGACCGGCCGATCGAGATGAAGCCGGTAATGCTCAAGCACTATACCAGCCGCGAGAAGCTGGAGCCGGAGCAGAATATCTGGATCCGCACCACGGGCCCGGTGCCGGAAGACCGCGCCACGCAGGCGGCGGTGCTTGCCTATCTCTCCGACATGACGCTGCTCGACACCTCGACCTTCGCGCATGGCCGCGCCATCTTCGATCGCGACATCCAGGCGGCCAGCCTCGACCATGCCATGTGGTTCCACCGCAGTCATTCGCTGGACGACTGGATCCTCTACACGCAGGACAGCCCCTCCACGCAAGGCTCGCGCGGTTTCACCCGCGGATCGCTGTTCGCGCGCGACGGAACGCTGATCGCCTCGGTCGCGCAGGAAGGCCTCATCCGGCTGAAACGCTGAGGCAAGCCTAGAAAGCAGGCATTTTCCAAATTTTGCCCATTTTTTAATCATGAGCCATTGCGGCACTGCGCCCGTTTGTTGAGCAAGCGCTGCTGATCACCTTTGTTTACAACAGGTTAATGTCCTGCTTCGGCAATTGGCACGGAGCTTGAATCCTGTCCTGCACTCTCCGGCTCTCCTCGGGATCGGTGAAGGTGTGCAAACGCGGGGGACCGCAACAGCAAAGGGTGAAACCTTATGAAAATCGTGATGGCAATCATCAAGCCGTTCAAGCTCGACGAGGTGCGCGAAGCGCTCACCGCCGTCGGCATCCAGGGCCTGACCGTCACCGAAGTCAAAGGCTACGGGCGTCAGAAGGGACATACGGAAATCTATCGCGGCGCCGAATACGCGGTCAGCTTCCTGCCCAAAATCAAGATCGAGGTCGCCGTCGGCGCCGACATGGTCGACAAGGCCGTCGAAGCCATCAGCTCCGCCGCCAAGACCGGCCAGATCGGCGACGGCAAGATCTTCGTCTTCGGCATCGACCAGGCGGTGCGCATCCGCACCGGCGAAACAGACACCGACGCGCTCTGAGCGGCGACCAGCTATTCCAACGGAGAGTTCAATGAATATTCCTTCCCCCTTGAAGACGACGGGACGCGCGGCCGCTGCGCTCGCTCTCGTAGCGTTCAGCACCGCCGCCGCTTTCGCGCAGGAGGCCGCTCCGGCAGCCACGGCCGCAGCGCCGGCCGCCCCGGCGCCCGCGCTCGACACTGGCAACACCGCCTGGATGCTGACCTCGACGGCGCTGGTGCTGATGATGACCATCCCGGGCCTGGCGCTGTTTTACGGCGGCATGGTGCGCAAGAAGAACGTACTCGCCACCATCATGCAGAGCTTCGCCATCACCTGCCTGGTGACGGTGCTGTGGTTCATGTTCGGCTACTCGCTGGCCTTCTCCGACGGCGGCGGCATGAACAAGTTTATCGGCGGTGCCTCGAAATTCTTCCACCACGGCATCACCACTTCCTCGCTGTGGGCGCCCGGTGTGGCGAACATCCCTGAATTCGTCTTCTCGATGTTCCAGATGACCTTCGCCATCATCACCCCGGCGCTGATCGCCGGCGCCTTCGCCGAACGCTTGAAGTTCTCGGCGCTGCTCATCTTCATGGCGCTGTGGCTGCTGGTCGTATACGCGCCGGTCGCGCACTGGGTATGGGGCGGCGGCTTCCTCGCCACCGCCGGTGTGCTCGATTTCGCCGGTGGCACCGTCGTCCATATCAATGCCGGTGTCGCGGGCCTGGTCTGCGCGCTCGTTCTCGGCAAGCGCGAGGGCTACGGCACCACCAACATGGCGCCGCACAACCTGGTCTATTCGGTGATCGGCGCCTCGCTGCTGTGGGTCGGCTGGTTCGGCTTCAACGCCGGTTCGGAACTGGCGGCCGACGGCCTCGCCGGCGCTGCGATGTTGAACACGCAGGTCGCCACCGCCGCGGCGGCGCTGGCCTGGATGTTCGCCGAATGGATCGTCGCCAAGAAGCCTTCGGTGCTCGGCATCATCTCGGGTGCTGTCGCGGGCCTTGTCGCGGTGACGCCGGCTTCCGGCTTCGTCAACCCGACCGGCGCCTTCTTCGTCGGCATCATCGCGGGCGTCGTCTGCTACCTGTCGGCGGTCAAGCTCAAGCATGCCATGGGCTATGACGACTCGCTCGACGCCTTCGGCGTCCACGGCGTCGGCGGCATCGTCGGCGCACTGCTGACCGGTGTGCTCGCCGATCCGGCGATCAACAGCCTGTCGTCGGGCGCCTCGCTCGCCAAGCAGGCATACGGCGTCGCTGTCACCATCGTATGGACGGCGGTCGCCACCTTGGTGATCCTCTACATCGTCAAGGCGCTGGTCGGCCTGCGTCCGAGCACCCAGGAAGAGGTCGAGGGTCTCGACGTCACCCAGCACGGCGAAGTCGTGCCGTAAGGGACCCTGCCAATGACCGGCGGATACTCCTCCCGCCGGTCCGGATATCAACGAAGGCCGCGGCGCGGCTTTCCCGATTTACTCCCAAGATCCCGTCGTGACGCTCTCGAAAGGGGCTCACGCCTTGAGGCCCGGAAGATCTTCCGGGCCTCCTTTTTTCTCGGATATGAGCATGGAGCGTTTCGATCACATTCACTTGATCACGAATGTGTGAAACGTCCGCCCTTCCGGTTCCGTACTGGGATTGCGACCGCCATCGTGGTGTCGCCAAATATCAGGGAAGGAACCGACCAATGAACTGCAAAAACATCTTCCTGGGAGCAATGGCTCTGTCGATGGTCAGCGGTGTTGCACTTGCTGGCGCGCTCGACTCGCCTGACAATATGGCTCCGTTCTTCACCGATTCCAGCATGAAGACCATGAAGTCCGAGGCCGATTTCAAGGCCGCCTGGGCGACGACGGCAAAAGACAAGCAGGATGCGATGATGAAGGAGTGCCAGGACGCGGCGATGAGCAAGCCGCATGCCGAATTCTGCGCCAACCTGATGCAGTACGCCGGCCATAAGTGATGTGCGGAAGATCGGGTCCTTACGGGCC
>NZ_RZSN01000220.1:0-8277 GCF_003997315.1 Mesorhizobium sp. M1A.F.Ca.IN.020.04.1.1 | reverse complement strand
CGACGGCACGCTGACGCTGATCATGTCGTGGTCTGGATGATCAGCGTCAGCGTGCCGTCGCCATCGATGTTGGCGGCGACGACCTGCGAGGAATTCAGCCCGTTCGCATGCAGCACCGATACCGCCTCGGGCGAGGCATCGATCGATTTCTGCAGCCTGGCTAGGTCCGTGGCGGTTGTCCTGGTGACCACGGCTTCGGCCTGGACCTTGATCTCCGCGGGCAGGTCCTCCATCGCCACCACCACGACGTTGGTAACGGTTTGGCCGGAACTTCCCGGATCGGGTTGCACCTGGTCGAGCCGACGTTGTTCAGCCGGGGGCAGAACCTGGGGCGGTTGCGGATCGGCGCGTTGAGCCGAGACCGGCTGCGCCAGGGCAAGGGTCGAAAGAGCGAGCATCATCGTCAATGTCCGCATCGTCGTTCCTTCCATGTATCGAAGTCTGACGACACAACCCCTCCGCCCGGCGATGGTTCCGGCCAAGAGGGCAAGTGACGGTAAACGTCGGCGGGCGACGGCCGGACATCTCACACAGCCAACACTGACAGCGCAGCAGCCTGCAGGCGTTCGAACGCGGCAAAGCGCCTGTCGTGGCAGGCAGCGAGCGCGGCGTTCGGCGAATAGACCTCGCCCACCTCCGACATCGCCGCCATGGCCGCGGGAAGGTTGAAGTAGCGCCCGGCGGCGACCGCGCCGAGCATCGCTGAGCCGAGCAGCACCGGCTCGGGGGACGTTGGCGCGTAGACCACCTTGCCGGTGGAGTCGGCGATGAGCTGCCGCACGAGCGGGCTCTGCCCTGCGCCGCCGCTGATGGCGATCGTATCGATGTTGATGCCGCGGCCATGCATGGCGGCCAGGATCTGGCGGGCGCCATAGCCGAGGCCGCAGAGGCCGGCGACATAGAGCGCGACGAGACTGTCGGCCCCGGTCGCCATGTCCAAGCCGGCGACCAGTCCGCGCGCGTCGGGATTGGCCAAGGGGGCACGATTGCCTAGAAATTCGGGAACGACATGCAAGCCGCCGACCAGTCTGTCCGCCTTCGCCGCACCGCCATGCCGCTCCGCCTCCTGCGCCAGCCACTGGCTGAGGTTCTGGCCGCCTCGCGCCGCGATCCCGGCCAGCTCGACGGCGGCGGGGTGCATGCCGACCAGGCGATCGATGGCGGCGCCCGCGGCCGACTGGCCGCCTTCGTTCAGCCACAGCCCCGGCACCATCGCGGAGAAATAGGGCCCCCACACGCCCGGCACGAAAGCCGCCTGCTCGGTCGTCGTCATGGTGCAGGCCGAAGTGCCGAAGACATAGGCCATGCGCGTGGTCACATCGCCGGCGCCGCCGCGCGCGCCGACCGAGCCGATGCCGCCGGCATGCGCATCGATCATGCCGGCGGCGACCGGCGTTCCGGGCAAAAGGCCAAGCTCGGCCGCCGCCTTGCTCCTCAAGCCGTCGGGCAGCGCGCTCCCCGGCGCCACGACCTCGGTGCCGATCCGGGCAAATTCCTCATCCGCGAGCGCGCCGAGCCCGACCTTGCGAAAATAGCCATCATCCCAGCGTGCCTCGTGCGCGAGATAGGTCCATTTGCAAGTCACCGTGCAGGTCGAGCGCGCCAGGCTGCCGGTGGCGCGCCAGGTGAGGAAATCGGCGAGATCCATGAACTGCCATGCCGCGGCGAAGGTCCGCGGCATGTTCTCGGCGAGCCATAAGAGCTTCGGGGTTTCCATCTCGGGCGAGATTGTGCCGCCGACATAGCGCAGCACGTCCTCGCCGGTGCCGTTGATCCTGCGCGCCTGCTCGGTGGCGCGGTGGTCCATCCAGACGATGATGTTGCGCTCGGGATCCCCTGACGGGCTGACCGTCAGCGGCTCGCCACCCGGCCCCAGAACGACAAGCGAGCAGGTGGCGTCGAAGCCGATGCCATGCACCGACTGCGCCGAGATGCCGGCAAGCGACACCGCCTCGCGGACGGTCGTAGCAACGGCGCGCCAGATGTCATTACTCGATTGCTCGACGATATGGCCTTCGGCATGCCAGGTGGCGATGTCGGCCTTGGCGGACGCAAGCATGGCGCCCGCTTCGTCGAAGACGCCCGCGCGGGCACTGCCGGTGCCGATGTCGATGCCGATGAAATGACTGCTCATGACTTCAGATCCTTCGCCCGATCCGTTCGGTTGCTATAGGTCATTGCTTTGCGGCAGGATGACAAGGTCGCGGACGGTGATGTCACCTTCGTTCCCTATCGGTGTTGCCGTTCCGGCTAGCGGCGCAGGCAAAGCTTTGCCTTGCCGCGCACGTTTGCCCATGCCAATTCGACGCCGCTGCTTGTCGTGCCGGCTGGCTAGGCCGCTTTCGCCAGGTTGATGTTGTGCAGTGTCAGCCGCCGGAAATGCGAGGGCGTCATGCCCTTTTCGGCGAGAAACTGCCGGTTGAAGTTGGAAAGGGTGTTGTAGCCGACCTCGAAGCAGATGCTGGTGATCGAAGCCTGCTCGTCGCTCATCAGCATCTGGCAGGCCAGGTTGATGCGCAGCCGCTTCACATACTGAACCAGCGTCATACCGGTGTGCTGGCGGAAGGAGCGGGAGAATACACTGGGCGACTGGCCGGCGATGGCGGCCAGGTCCGTCTCGCTGAAGGGCTGGGTCAGGTTCTCGCGCAGATAGGCAAGCGCCTTGTTGATGCCGGCCGACATATAGCCCGACGGATCGGGCAGGTAGCTCGCGCTGGCCAGCATGCGCGCGCCTTCGGCGCGGCTGAGCAGACCCATTATCATCATGAACAGTTCGATGCGGCGCACGCCTTGCGAATTCATGATCTCTTCCATCAGCGGGCCAAGCTGCTTGCTGGTCTGGCGGCTGAACAGCACGCCGCGGCGCGAGGCTTCGAGCACCGGCGTCAGCGCCGCGAGCTCGGGGAAGGTGTTGATGGCGCCGTCGATAAAGCCTTCATTGAACTGGATGATGCGGCAGCGCAGCGGCACCGTCGCGTCCTTCGGCACATCGCTCACCCAGTTGTGCGGCAGGTTGGGGCCGGTCAGCACCAGATTGCCCGGCTCGAACTCGCCGATGAAGTCGCCGACGAAATAGCGGCCGCGGGTGGCGACGATGAGATGCAGTTCGTATTCCGGATGGAAATGCCAGCGCACCGTGCGGAACGGGTAACCGTGCGACCAGGCAGTGAAAGACTCGCCCGGCCTGATCTGCACAACTTCAAGATCGGGTTTCATCGCTGCTCCTCCCGTATTGAAGCCAAGGCGCGTCCCCTCTACGACGCGCCGTCCGGTTTCGGCCTCATGTCAGCCAAGCTACCGAGCCGACAAGATCTTCGCCACCATGTTCGCGTCACTCCATTGGTACTTTTTTGACTATTCTGAGCCTCCACGCCGCTGAGCGGCGCCTCAAACGACGCCGCGTTCCTCGCTCCTTATGCGGAAGGCATCGACGGCGATCGCAAGCAGGATCATCGCGCCGCCGATCATCTGAATGTAATAGGCCGAGACGTTGATGAGCTGCAGGCCGGTCTGGATGACGGTGATGAGCAGCGTGCCGCCGAGCATGCCGATGACGCGGCCGCGGCCGCCGAACAGCGAAACGCCGCCGATGACGGGTGCTGCCACGGCATAGAGCAGCGTCGTGCTGCCGACGGTCACGCTGACGCCGCCGAGATAGGAGGTGTAGAGGAAGCCGGCCACTCCAGCGAGGAAGCCGGAAGCGCTGAAGGCGCCAAGCCTCGCGCGCTTGACGTTGATGCCTGCGGCATTCGCCGCCCGGCGGTTGCCGCCGGTGGCATAGAGGTTGCGACCCCAGGCCGAATAAGCAAGCACGACATGCGCCAGGAGATAGGCGACGAAGAGGGCGATCGGCATTACCGGCCAGCTGCCGATGGTGGCGCTGCCAATGTAGCTGTAGCCTTCATCGGTCACCACCATGGTGCGGGCCTGGGTGGCGCCGAGCACCGCGCCTTGCAGAAAAAGCCCCATGGCCAGCGTCGCGATCAGCGAATTCATGCGCAAATAGGCGACGAAGTAGCCGTTGAGCAGACCGACGAGCACCCCGGCAACGATGGTGATGAGCACGGCCAGCGTCCAGTGGACGCCGAACTGCTGCATGGCATAGGCGCCGATCATGCTCGAGAAGACCAGATTGCCGACCACCGAGAGATCGATCTCGCCGATCAGAAGCGTGAAGGAGACCGCCAGCACCAGCACGCCCAGCGTGGTCGCCTGCACCAGCACGTTCTGCAGATTGCCTTCCGAAAGGAAGAAGGGATTGAGGAAGCCGGCGAGGATGCTGAACACGATGATCAGGATCCAGACCACATTGTCGAGAAGGAATTTCTTGCTGGTCATGTCCGATACTGCCCCTGTCATCGCGCCGCTCTCGCTTCGGCGATCGCATCGATGGTGATCTCGGCGCCGCGCAGCATCCGCGCGATCCGACCCTTGGAGAAGATCACCACGCGGTCGACGAGGCGCTGCATCTCTTCCGGGTCCTGCGCGAGCAGAAGCACGCTAACGCCCTTCTTCGTCGCATCGTCGATCAGGCGGTGGATCTGCTCCTTGGCGGCGACATCGACGCCGACGGTCGGTTCGTCGAGCAGAAGCAATCTCGGCTTGCGTTCCAGCAGCCGGCCAAGCAGCACCTTCTGCTGATTGCCGCCAGACAACTCGCCGATCTCCTGGGCGCCGCTGCCCATGACGATCTCCATGGCGCCGCGCGCCTCGCGCATGCGGCGGTTCATGCCGGCGCCGCTCACCAGCCAGCCGAGCGATAGCGGCCAATTGCCGAGGTTGAGGTTCTCGGTCACCGACATCGAGCCGACCAGGCCTTCGCCGATGCGGTCATGCGTGAGGTAGGCAATGCCCGAGCCGAGGCTCTGCCCCGGCGAGCCGAGACGCGCTTCCCGGCCATCGATCAGGACGGCACCGGCCTCGATGGGCAGCAGGCCGCCCAGCGCCCGCATCAATTCCTGCGGCCCTTCGCCGAGCAGGCCGACGAGGCCGACGATCTCGCCGTGGCCGATCGCAAGATCGACCGGGCCGCCGCCGGAAAAGGATAGCCCGCTGAGCTCGATGGCCGCGCCATGATCCTTGCGGGCGCGGTGGAATTCGGCGACGTCGGCGCCGGTGATGACGCGCGCCATGGCCTCGGCCGAAGGCTCCGCCGCTTTGCCGCTGGCGGTCACCTTGCCGTCGCGCAGCACCGTGTATTCCGAACAGAGCTGGCGCACCTCGTCGTTGTGGTGCGAGATGTAGATGAAAGACGTGCCCCGTTGGGTAAGGCTCTCGACCCATTCCAGCAGATGCAGCCGCTCGGCCGCCGCAAGGCCTGCGGTCGGCTCGTCGAGGATGATCAGCGAGGCTTCGGCCGCGACCGCCTTGATGATGGCGAGCCTGCGCCTGTCGCTGGCGCCGAGGTCGCCGGCGCGCCGCCTCGGATCGACCGGCATGCCGTGGCTTTCGAGCTGGCGCACCGCCAGGCGGCGGAGCGCGGACCAGTCGGTCAAGCCGTAGCGTCTCGGCAGATCCGGCAGCAGAAGATTTTCGCCGATCGAGAGGTCTTCGAAGATCTCCGAATGCTGCGACAGAAGGTGGAGCCCGCGCTTCTTGCGCGCCGTCAACGGCAGAGCCGACACGTCCTCCCCATTCAACAGGATGGTGCCACTGTCGAGACGCAACAGCCCGGCGATGATGTTGGACAGCGTCGATTTGCCAGCGCCGTTCTTGCCGAGCAGGCCATGGATCGCGCCCCGCGACACGCTCAGCGAGACGCCGTCCAACACCGCAAGCGGGCCGAAGCGCTTGAAGACATTGTCGACGGTCAGAACAGCGTTGGCACCGTCCTGCGCAAGGCTATCGGGCACGATTGTGCCGTCGGCGTTGACCATTGGGATAACCGGCAATCTCGAAATGAGGTGAGAACGCGATGGGCGCGTTCTCACCCGCCTCGTCGGCTGCGATCTCAGCCGGCGTTCTGCTGCATCTTCCACACCTGGGTCACGACATTGGCCCAGTGGCGCGGGTCGTCGGCATTTTCCTTGGTGAGGAAGTAGGGCGGGATGGTGAGCAGCGGGCCGGACGGGCTGTCGGCGATCGTGCCCTTCTCCCAAAAATACTTCTTGTTTTCGTAAGGTCCGGTCGGAACCGGCTTGCCCTTCAGCGTGTACTCTTCCAGCAGGTCGACGACGATCTCGACATAGGCGATCGGGTCCTGTGCGATGTCGGCGTCGATCTCGCCGGCCTTCACCCATTCCAGCGCATTCGGCGAGGCATCGATGCTGGTCAGGATGATGTGCTTCTCATGGCCGACCGGAAACAGCCGTTTCTGCGTTTCGAGTGCCTTGCGGGCATCAACGACGAAGATGTCGGTCGGCATGTGGATGGCGTCGAGGTCCGGCCGCTCGCGCAGCGTCGCCGAGACCACGGCGAGCGCCTGCTCATGCTGGTTGCTCTGCGGCCGCGAGATGATCTCGATGTCGGGATATTTGCTCTTAAGCGTGTCCTCGAAACCGTCTTTGCGGTCGCGCAGCGCCACGGCGGTCAGCGAGCCGTAATTGTTGAGCACGCTGCCCTTCGGCGAGCCGTGCTTCTTGGTGAGCAGCTCGGCGGTCTTCTCCGCCGCCATGACGCCCGACTGCTTGTTGTCGAAGGTCACCGAAGCGGCTACCTCTCCGCCGGTAAGCACGGTGTCGACCATGCCGAGCGGCACGCCGAGCGACTTCGCCTTCTTGCTCAGTGGGATGAGCAGCTCCGAATCCAGCGCGTCGGAAATGAGGTAGCGCGGCTTCTGCAAGAGCAGGCTGTTCCAGTCGTTGACCTGCGCGTTGGCATCGCCATTGGCGTCCTTGCCGACGAATTCCAGGCCGAGGCTTTCGACCTTGCGCTTCAGCGCCTCCTGCAGCACGACGAAGAAGAAGAAGCCGAGATAGCCGGTCTCCCAAGCCACAACCTTGGAGGTCGTGCCTTGCGCCGCGGCGCGCTCGCCGCCCGCCAGCAACAGGCCGCCGGCAGTGGCTGCCGCGCCCTGCAAAAGCGCGCGGCGGTTCAATGTTAAGCTCTTGGTCTCGCAACCCATGTCTCGCTCCCTGAAATGGTTGGAATCTTTGCCGGTAGAGCTTTCCACCAAGCCCGCCCGGCGGGGCACTCAGCCCCAAACATCCCCCGGAACGTTTCCTCCCCCGGACGATCTGATCAGGCTAGGCGCGCGCTATCCGGCCAGCCACCACGTTCCGGGGCGGGTGTTAGTACTTTTTTGATTCCGCTAGTGAAAGCCGAGGCCGCGATTACGACTGCGCTACAACATGCTCGACCTCCGGCGCGTTGCATTCGGAGTCAAAAATCTATGTGTCGCGGAAAGCGCAACCGGTAGCTCGCGCCGCAAGCCGCGACTATCTGTCTGGCGGAGGGCCGCGCGTCGAAACCGAAGGGATGGAGAGAATGAAGCACTGGATCGGAACCTGGAGCGCAAGCCCGATGAACGTCTGGCCGGGAGACGCCGTGCTCTATGGCTTCCACCGGCAGACGGTACGCCAAGTCGTGCGCGTCAGCACCGGCGGTGAGAGGTTGCGATTGAGGCTGTCCAACGAATATGGCGCCTCGCCGATTCGGATCGGCGCCGCGACCGTCGCGCTTGCCGCGAAAGACGGCGCGGTCGACGCCGGCAGCATCCGGCAGGTGACGTTCGGCGGCGAACGGCAGACCGATCTAGCGCCCGGCGCGCCGCTGCTCAGCGATGTTGTGGACCTAGCGGTTCCCGATCTCGGGCAGATCGCGATCAGCCTCTATTTCCCCGATTTCGCTCCGATCGAGACCTATCACTACGAGGCGCAGCAGACCGCCTACATCTCCGAAATCGGCGACTTCGCCGGCGCAGCCGAACTGCCGGTGCAGCAGACCTCGACCAGCCGCTATTTCCTCAGCGCCGTGCTGGTCGAGAGCGGGCCGGACAGCGGCTCTCTGGTTTGTCTCGGCGATTCCATTACCGACGGCTTCGGCTCGACCGTCGACGGCAATGCGCGCTGGCCGGACCGGCTGGCGGAGCGGTTTGCGAAAAGCGGCCGGCTGTCAGGCATCGGCGTCCTCAACCAGGGGATCGGCGGCAACCGCGTGCTTGCCAGCCGCGCCCGCGGCGCCAACGCGCTCGCCCGCTTCGACCGCGACGTTCTGGGCTTTCCCAACGTCCGATGGGTCTCGGTGCTGGAAGGCATCAACGACATCGGCTGGCCGGAAACCATGCTTGCCGGTCGCCAGGAGGCCGTCGCCGTCGAAAGCCTGATCGCGGCTTACCGG
>NZ_RZSN01000219.1:0-8301 GCF_003997315.1 Mesorhizobium sp. M1A.F.Ca.IN.020.04.1.1 | reverse complement strand
GGGTGGGGACTCGACCGGGCTTTTTCCAGGCACGCCGTATGAATGCGGCGTGCTTAATCTCTTCGTGTTGCCCCAAAAGCCCTGCGCATCTTGGGGCAGCATGCATTGGGATCCTAGCGGACGCTGGCGACCGCGTCCTCGCGGCCGTCGTTGATCGAAACCCAAATGCCTGAATTCTCTGTCGATTGACGTTTGAGGTAGGTGTAGACCGTGTCGTTCCAGGCGAGCACTTTCGGCTCGAGATTGTCGAGGATGAACTCGCCGAGGCTGGTGCGCACCGTCAGCACCGCGTGGCCGTCGCCGTTCGGCTGGCGCACGACCGTCATCAAAAGGTCGCCGGCGGGGACACCGGCGGCCATTAATTCGCGGCGCTTCTCCAACGCGAAGTCCTCGCAGTCGCCGAAACCGTTGTCGGGATAGGCCCAGTATTCCTCGACCCCGTAGATCTCCATATCGGTACGTGGCTTGACGCGGGTGTTGACCGAATTGTTGACCTTGATCATCGTCGCCCACAGCTTGCGGGTCAGCTCGACAGGAGACCCATTCGGCGTCCTCTCATTGCATTCGATGGGGATACGCTGGCAGAGTTCATAATGGCCGACGGGCTGGGCGGTGCGGCCACCCGTATGCATGAACAGCGGTCCCGCGCTTGCCGTGCCCCAGGCGGAAAGCTGCATCGCCATTGCCAAGAGCAACAGCTTGCCCCTCGTCATTTTCATTATGGTAGTCTCCCCGTTTGAGAGAGACTGTGCCACGTTGGGATTTATTTGACGCAAAAACCGGAAGTAGAGATTGAGTAAAACGCCCGTAGATTAAATATAAAATTTGAACTATCTCGACTGCGGATTGTTGAGAATCTAAACCGGCCGCCGCACCCGGATCACGTGGCTTCTCGACATGCCGCCCGGCTGCTAGAAGGCCCTGATCCGGCCAACAAAAAACCGGCCGCTGGAGGCCGGTTGGATGCATGTCCGCATTCTAAGCGGTCAGGACCGCGGCGCGTTGAATTCCGAATCCAAGGTTTCCGGCCGCTGGATGACGGCAAACTCAATGGCGACGCCGTCCTCGAAGTGACGCACGACCTGGCCGCGCATCGTTCCCAGCATGACCTGCACGCCGATTGCTGGTTTGACGTCGATCTCGATCGCCGCGCCCGAGAGCGACAGGTCGATGATGCGGCACTGATACTGTCGCCCGTCGGTGAGCTGCAGCACGCTCATCGGATTGCGCGGCGCGACGCGCTCGTGGCGGCGGTCTTCCGGCAGGTCGAGCTCATGCTTGTTCGCAAGCCAGGTGAGCTGCGCGGCGAGCTTGTCCTTCTTGCGGTCCGAAGCGATGACGGTCATCGCGAAACCGTCCTGCGAGGTGCGCGTCACGATGCCTTCGATGCGACCGATGTGATCGATATAGGCAATGACCTTTTCCCCCGGCATGCCGACGCGATCGGTGCGCAAGGCGACATTGCCTGGCGACATGTCTATCACCTGGCACGCGTGTTCCGTGCGGTCCTCCAGCATGAAGCGTCCGTAGATTTTCACCCGGACACGCTGAAAATTGCGCCGCTCCACACGGGACGGCGCAAATTCCGCCGCTGACCTCATGACTGCCTACACCCCGTTGGCATTCCGCGCGACGTGCGAGGAATTTCACCGGAAAAAGCTACAGCAAAGCAGGTTAACAAACGGGAAAAAGCCGGCCCAAATGGGTTGGGGGCGGACGCCCACGCAAGGCAAAGGCCTGGACCAGATCGGGGCAAAATCTCGCGCTCCGCTCTACTCGTTGCGCCCGCCGTCGAAGACGACGAGATGCCGTATCCGGCGTACGCGGCCGAGCGCCGAAATGGTCTCGGGCGCGTCGAACTCCGTCGGCACGAGCGACGGAACATCGATCGCCGGCCGGTTCTTCAGGAACATCGGGTCCTTGTCGGGATCGATGACCCGGATCGCGTCGATCAGGGCGTCGGCGAGCGGGTCGGCACCAAGCCAGAACGGCCGATCCGCGGCGCTGACGATGCCGAGGCAGCGAGGGCTCTCGACGCCGCCATCGAGCGGCAGCGCCAGCAGCTCGAACTTGCTGGAACGACCGTTTCGGCTGAATCCTTCATACGTCAGAAGCAGCACCGATTTCTGGTCGAAGACGCCGTGGATGAGACGCGACATAAGCCGCTGGTCCTTCTCGCGCCAGAGCGAGGGGAAGGAAAACCCTTTGAGCTCGCGGCCGTAATAGGCGCAGAGCCTGGTGCCGGCCAGCCGGAACACGGCTTCGGCGCGTGTGTCGCGCTCCAGGATGAATGTATCGGCCAGGAGCGTCTTGATGTCCGCCGGCTCCACTTCCGAGCGTTTCGGAGCCGGGCGGCCATCACGCAGCCGGTTCCAATATTGGAACAGCGCGATTGATCCGTTCTGATTCATTTCCATTCCGCTCCGGCAATCTGTCTTTCTTGTTGTCCCATCGGCGAACAGACAGGGCGCCCTCCGATGACCTTCATGCGGTGCGGAGCAGGATGCGTGCCAGCATCGTTAACGTTTGTTCACGTCTCGGGGCCGTTAAGGTTAACAAGTGGTTTACGTTGCACGCCGACGGGGCCTGTGGCACATCAAAAACCACTCCAAAACGGTCGTTTCAGCAGCGATCGGCAGCACTTCAGTCAGTTTTCGGGGAGCAGGGGACTCGACCGGCCGTTCAGGGAAACCTGGACGGCTTTCTTTTGATTCGCGTCGCCGATCCAGGCCCTATCCGATTCAGCTTGGGGCGATTCGCGATTTGTGATTCGATCAGGCGTGAACTACATGCTCGGCCGAAATCGAGTCTCCAGCCAGCTGCGAAGAGGCCATGAGCGAGCCGGTAACACCGACCGAATCCGAATTGCAACCAGATGACGAAGCGCCGGAGCCGCGCCGCGAGCCGGTGTTCAACTTGCCGCCGGTTGTGCTGGCGGTGATGGGGATCTGCGCGATCGTCTTCCTGCTAGAGCGATATGTGCTGAACGACGACCAGCAAATGACGCTGCTCTACGACGGAGCTTTCATTCCGGTGCTCTACACCGGCCAATACGGCTTCGACTGGTTTCTGTTCACGCGCCCCTTCACCTACGCCTTCATGCATGGGGGCCTCGCCCACATTGCCGTCAACATGGTCTGGCTTGCCGCTTTCGGCTCACCGCTCGCCAATCGTTTCGGCGCGGCCCGGTTTGCGGTGTTCTACGCCGTGACCGGGCTGGCTTCGGTCGCGCTGTTCTGGGCCATGCACCCTTATGGCGAGATGCCGCTGGTCGGCGCGTCGGGCGCGATCTCGGGCATGATGGGAGCGGCGGCGCGCTACGGGTTCCGTATCGATCGCTCGTCAGGCCAGGCGGCCTTCGCCGGCGAGCCGTTGCCGATCGCAATCGTGCTGCGTTCGCGCGGCGTCATGACCTTCCTCGGCGTCTGGATGGTGATCAACCTCGCGACCGGCCTTCTCGGCTTTGCGCCGGGGATCGAGGGACAGATCGCCTGGGAAGCCCATATCGGCGGCTTTGTCGCCGGCTTTTTCGGCGTGCGCTTTTTCGATCGGCCCCAGCCGCCCGAGTAGCACTGCGGCGCACTTGAAATGCAACCAATCACGGCGCACCATGTTCACCGGAACGTGAATGCCGGTCAGGGGCAGGAGCCGGCGGGCAAGGCACAGGAGGACGCCATGACTGTGAAGGCAATTCTTGAGCAAAAAGGCCATGACGTGTTCACACTCGGGCCTAATGAAAAGCTGAGCGAAGCCATTCGCATCCTGACCGAGCATAGGATCGGCGCGCTGGTCATCACCAATGGCGACCGCAAGATCGTCGGCATCCTTTCCGAGCGTGACATCGTGCGAGTATTGGCCAGGGAGGGCGCGGCCGCGCTCGATATTCCGGTCCGATCGGCCATGACGCCGAAGGTCAAGATCTGCAACGAGAACCACACGGTCAACGAGGTCATGGAGATCATGACGAAGGGTCGCTTCCGCCACCTGCCGGTGGAGAAGGACGGGATGCTCGACGGCATCGTGTCGATCGGCGATGTGGTCAAGCGCCGGATCGAGGATGTGGAGCGCGAGGCCGAGGAGATCCGGGCCTACATCGCCACCGCCTGATACAGGCGGGAAGGTGCCGGCAGCACAGCCCGTGGGCTTACAAGCGCAAGCTGCCTGGAGGCCTGCGCGCGGCTTTGGACTTGTCTCAAGGAACGGTTTGCACTAGCGAGTGATGCGATTTTCGCAACGCGATAAGCAAAATCGCGCCAGCCACAAATGCGACCCATAGGCCTCCATGAGCATCATCGATACCCGCACGCCCGACCCGAAACGCCTGATCTCCGGCGCCACCGGCGACTGGGAAATCATCATCGGGCTCGAAGTGCATGCGCAAGTGACGTCCGAGGCAAAGCTGTTCTCCGGCGCCTCGACCTCTTTCGGCGCGGCGCCCAACGCCAATGTCAGCCTGGTCGACGCGGCGATGCCCGGCATGCTGCCGGTGATCAACGAGGAATGCGTCAAGCAGGCGATCCGCACTGGGCTGGGCTTGAAGGCCGCGATCAACCACAAGTCGGTCTTCGATCGGAAGAACTATTTCTACCCGGACCTGCCGCAGGGCTATCAGATCTCGCAGTACAAGCAGCCGATCGTCGGCGAAGGCAAGGTGATCGTCTCGGTCGGACCGGACCGGCAGGGCGAGTTCGAGGACATCGAGGTCGGCATCGAGCGCCTGCATCTGGAGCAGGATGCCGGCAAGTCTATGCACGACCAGCATCCGACAATGTCCTATGTCGACCTCAACCGGTCCGGCGTTGCGCTGATGGAGATCGTCTCCAAGCCGGACATGCGCTCTGCCGACGAGGCCAAGGCCTATGTCAGCAAGCTGCGCACCATAATGCGCTATCTCGGTACCTGCGACGGCAACATGGACGAGGGTTCGCTGCGCGCCGACGTCAATGTCTCGGTGCGCCGCCCGGGCGGCGCGTTCGGCACGCGCTGCGAGATCAAGAACGTCAACTCGATCCGCTTCATCGGCCAGGCCATCGAGTCCGAAGCGCGCCGTCAGATCGCCATCCTCGAAGACGGCGGCGCGATCGAGCAGGAGACGCGCCTGTTCGACCCCAACAAGGGCGAGACGCGCTCGATGCGCTCCAAGGAAGAGGCGCATGACTACCGCTATTTCCCCGACCCCGACCTTCTGCCGCTGGAATTCGGCCAGGCCTATGTCGATGATCTGGCACAGCATCTGCCGGAACTCCCGGACGAGAAGAAGGCGCGGCTGATCGGCTCGCTCGGCCTATCGCCCTACGACGCCTCGGTGCTGGTGTCGGAAAAGCCGGTCGCCGACTACTTCGAGAAGGTGGCCTCGGGGCGCGACGGCAAGCTTGCCGCCAACTGGGTCATCAACGACCTGCTGGGCGCTCTCAACAAGGCTGGCAAAGATATTGAAAACGCTCCGCTTTCGCCTGAGCAGCTCGGTACCGTCGTCGACCTGATCAAGGAGGGCACGATCTCCGGCAAGATCGCCAAGGACCTGTTCGAGATCGTCTGGAACGAGGGCGGTGATCCGCGCCAACTGGTCGAAAGCCGCGGCATGAAGCAGGTGACAGACACCGGCGCCATCGAGAAGGCGGTCGACGAGGTCATCGCCGCCAATCCGGACAAGGCCGAGCAGGCGCGCGCCAAGCCGACCATGGCCGGCTGGTTCGTCGGCCAGGTGATGAAGGCGACCGGCGGCAAGGCGAACCCGCAGGCGGTCAACGAACTGGTCAAGGCCAAGCTCGGCATCGAATAGCGCGATGTTCGTCCGCACCGCCAGCGAGCGCGATCTTGGTGCGATCCGCGCGCTGCTGGTCGAGACGTGGCATGCGACCTATGACGCCATTTACGGCGCCGAGCATGTAACGGCGATCACCGACGACTGGCATTCTCTTGCTTCGCTCAAGGCGCAACTGGCCCGGCCGAATTCCGAATTCCTGGTCGCTGACGATGGCAAGCGGCTTGGCGGCATGGCTTTCGCGGCCGCGACCGCCGACCCGAAGATCGTCCTTCTGAACCAGCTCTACGTATCTCCGGATTGTCAGCGGCAAAGGATCGGCCAGGCGCTGCTCGACGAAGTCGAGGCCAGTTTTCCGCAGATGCGGACGCTGCGTCTCGAGGTCGAGCAGGCGAATGCGGCGGCGATCGCCTTCTACGAGGCGAACGGATTTCGGACGGCAGGCAGGACAGCGGATTGCGGCGGCAGTTCGGGATGGCCCGCACTCATCCTGGAGAAGCGGCTCGGCTAAAGCGCCGGCGGATGCCCATTGCCTCATCGCAGGGTTTTGATTGATCGCGCCGATCCCCGCGATCAAACCTGCCCTCGCACAGGTGCACCTCGGCCAGCGGATGGTGCGGTGCGCGATGGACTGAACGCTGCCTGAGACGCCGGGCTGATCAGCACAGATCAGGTAGCTGGGACTTCCACATTGTCGATCAACCTGGTGGTGCCGAGCCAGGCCGCCGCGAGCAGGCGGCCGTCGCGGTCTCGTCGCCAGGGCGCGAGCGTTGCGGCCTCCCGCGCGGCGACGTAGTCGACCTTCCGAAAGCCCGCGCTGACGAGCGCTTCCGCAGCCGCATTCACCGCACGTGCCTCATCCGCGCCGGATGCGAGCTCGGCCGCGGTCTGACGCAGAACCACGTTGAATTTGCGCGCGATCTTGAGCTCGGCCGCGCCGAGATAGGCGTTGCGCGACGACATGGCGAGGCCGTGGGAATCACGCACGGTCGGCGCGCCGACGATCTCGACCGGCAGATCGAGATCACGGCACAGCTGCCTGACAACGCAAAGCTGCTGGTAGTCCTTCTCACCGAACACGGCACAGTCGGGCGCTGCCTGCAGGAAAAGCTTGGCCACGACAGTGGCGACGCCGTCGAAGAAGGCAGGCCGAAAATCCGTCTCCAGGCCGGAGGAGGGGCCTCCGACCGAGATTTTGGTGGCGAAGCCGGCCGGGTACATTTCCGCCACGCCTGGCGTGAAGGCCAGATGTGCGCCTGCTTCCCGCAGTTGGTCGAGATCGCGGGCCAATTGGCGCGGATATTTTTCCAGGTCCTCGGTCGGCGCGAATTGGGTCGGATTGACGAAGACGGAGACGACGCAGCGCTCGGCCTTTTCGAGCGCGATCCTGACCAGCGAGATGTGGCCGTCATGCAGCGCGCCCATGGTCGGCACCATGGCGATCTTGAGGCCATCCCGGCGCCAATCCCGGATCTGCGCGCGAAGGGCCGCAACGCTCTCGACGACGATTGGCCCGCTCATGCCTGGTCCTTGCCCGATGCCGCCGAAAAAACGTGGTCAGGTCCGGGAAATGCGCGGCTGCGCACCTCGTCGGCGTAACGCGCCGCCGCATCCGCAATGGTGTCGCGCAGCTTTGCGTATTCCTTGACGAATTTCGGCACGCGGTCGACGGTCATACCGATCATGTCGTCTACGACCAGGATCTGGCCGTCGCAGTCGCCGCTGGCGCCGATGCCGATGGTCGGGATCGCGATATGGCGGGTGAGATCCGAAGCCACCGCCTCGACCGTGCCCTCGATGACGACCGAGAAGGCGCCGGTCTTTTCAACCGCTTCGGCGTCGCGAAAAAGGGCGGCGATGTTTTCCCTGCTCCGGCCCTTGATCTTGTAGCCGCCGTCCTTGTCCACCGACTGCGGCTGCAGGCCGATATGGCCCATGACCGGGATGCCTTCCGCGACGATTGCCGCGATCTGGGCGGCCATGTCGACCCCGCCCTCGAGCTTGACCGCCTGGCAGCCCGTCTCGCCGATGATGAGCCTTGCCGAGGCAACAGCTTGCGCCACCGATACCTCGTAGCTGCCTGCCGGCATGTCGACCACCACACAGGCCTTTGCGGAGCCACGCATCACCGCTTGTCCGTGCGCGATCATCATCTCCAGCGAAGCGCCGAGCGTCGTGGCATGGCCATGCAGCACCATGGCGACGCTGTCGCCGACCAGAAGCAGGTCGACATGCGGATCGAGCATGCGGGCTATCGGATAGGTATAGGCGGTTAGACAAACGATCGGCACGCCGCCCTTGCGGCGACGAATGTCTTCGGCGCCGATCCGATTGCCGGTGGACCGTTCTGGGGCCAATCGTCACCTCCCTCAACCGGCGCGGGCCGGCCGCCAGCTTTGCCGGGCGTGCGAGCTTTAGAAACTGCGCAAACGCTTGGCAAGCCGAGGTGGCGATATCTCCACGCGTGTATCGATTTAGCGCACGAAGCATTTACATCGCAGGCTGGGCAAAACCCTTGCCTTCGCGTTGACCTGACG
>NZ_RZSN01000218.1:0-8303 GCF_003997315.1 Mesorhizobium sp. M1A.F.Ca.IN.020.04.1.1 | reverse complement strand
GATCCGAACCGGCCCGAAGACCGAGCGTCGGGTAACCAGCGCAAGGCTGAAGGATGCCGGAGTGCTCTATCGGAAGGTCGAACGGCGACCGGCCGGCGAACTGGCATACCAAGCTGTTTCAGAGCTGTGGTCGCGGCCGGGGCTGCCGCCCGGTGCCGCCAGCTTGATCGAAGACGCCGTCGCGGCCTGGACGCGTGGCGTGTCCCACATCGGAATCCGGAAAGGGGACGGGCGAACGCTTGCAAACGTGATCGACCTCGCCATCGCAGTACGCGGTCGCATGTCGGGCGATCCGCAGGGGGAGCAGGACTTCCGGACATTCTCGCGGCTGACGGTCGGCGACAGTAAGGCGCTGGAGAAGAATGTCCGGCAAGTCGTCGCGGCAATGACGAAGATCTTCGCAGACATGGAGGAGCAGTCTGGTCTCGATCCTGAGGAACTGCTTGCCAGCTCCGGTATCAAGCGTTTGCCGCAACCAATCCTGCTGCATGGTGACGTATCGCTGGACGGGCGGCCCTTTCCGACGATGCCTTATGTCGGAGTTCCCACCGACTGCGCCGGCGGGATCTGTCTCCTGACGAAGCCTGACTACGTCCTGACGATCGAGAATTTCACGTCATTCGTGCGGCACATCCGAGAGGTCGCGCGATCCGAGCGGGCTCTCGTCATCTATTCCGGTGGCTTTCCCTCGCGACCGACGCTCGCGACGATCACAAGGCTGGCGGCCCAGGCGCAGGCGCCGACGTTTCACTGGGGAGATATGGACGCTGGAGGCCTCCGCATATTCCAGCATCTCGAAAGACATCTTGCCGGCGTCGATGTTTCGCTGCGCCCCCATATGATGGACACTGAACTACTCCATCGCTTCGGAAGACCTGCGCCGGGCGTGGCCTGCCCTGTCGGCGACATGCACGCAAGCGCGATCGCCGGCTTGGCCGACCTCCTTGCCGCGAGCGGTCTCGTGCACGAGCAGGAGGAGTTGGATCCCAGGAGCCCAATCACCGGGACTCTTGCCGCAGTGGAGTAGAAACCGCCGATGACGTTAGCTTGGCTGTCGCGGTCGGCGATCTTCTTCTCGACCCGGTCTATGGCGGACCTGAGCATGCGACGCGTCTCGGTGGAAAATCCACCGAGACGCTTTGCCTGAAGATGCCAGGCTGCCGCCCGGATCAGAAGTTCACGCCTGACACCCTTCGGTGGTGAGCACCTGTATATCTTCTCCCATTGGGCTGCGAGCTCCTCGCGGGAGAGGTCGCCCAAGGCGGCGACCTCTGCTTCGATGTCGAGTTTGGCGCGCATGAGCATCAACCGCCATTCGCGCCATCATCGATGCGATAGCGGCGAACCCCGTCCTTGCCGACATCGCTGACCAAGTTGAGGCCAAGCTTCTTCTTGACGACCGCCGACAAGAAGCCTCGCACCGAGTGCGCCTGCCAACCGGTGGCCTCCATAAGCGTTTCGATCGTGGCGCCCTTAGCCAGGCGGAGCTTCTTTAGCATAGTCCGACTTGCTCTGCTTGATCTCGGTGCGGGCCGCAGCCTTCGGTGGCTTTGCCGGTGCCGGCTCTGCACCGCCCTCTGCTTCACGAGCTTTCTTTTTGGCCGACTTCGACTTCCTCGCCGGCTTGGCCGCGGAAGGCGGTGCATCCCAGATGTGCTCATGCGGCTCCGGCGGGATCTGAAGTTTCTCGTTGTCCGATTCAGTGCCGTGATCGGTGCCTAGCGTCGCCATGGTCGTTCTCCCCAGTTCTAGGCGTCGGCCAATCCGGCGCCTGTACTGACTTGAGCCCGTCTGGCGGGCTGGAGAGACCTTGGCCTTGGCGGATACGAAACCGCCGCGTTGTTACCCACAGCAATGCTTGCGTGCGCAACGAAGTCCAGCGGAATGTGCGTCGATGGGTAGCTGTTTCAGAGATGCCAAGGCATCTAAAATAGCCGGGCTCTATTATACTCGCGTCTCGAATGTTCGGAATGCGCCTCTTGTCGGTCATTGAGCCAAATTTTGTCTCCGCCCGGAAGCGGACATCGCGGGTGACCATACTGCAAGTCGTAGATCATACGCAGTGCTCTGAGGAGCTGGCCGTCGGCCAGATCTTTTGCAGACGGGAGACGGTTACAGTTTCTCAGCCGCCGACGTCCCTTAGGTCGCTGCCGCCGCCGACCTCCTTGGGGCGCTGAAGGACGGGCGGCTTGTTCAAACTAGGCGGTTCCGTTCTGCGAGTTCCCGAGCCCGCCTTAGAGTGCCGTCGGTGTCGGCGATCCTGCGTCTTGCTGCTTCGTCGGTTCTGATGGTCAGCCGAGCCGACAGAATCCTGGATGACTTCGCGACCGCCACGATCACGGGGGGCGGGGCATCCGGTGTTTTCATGGTTCTCATGGGCCTTATCCTTTCAAATGAATAACTACAGGAGGGAGTCGGCGATTGCGCCACATGACCGGGCAGGAGCGCTGAAATGCGATATCGGCCTTGCCGCTCAATCAGGATTCCCAGCCGGCCTCTTCCCGCCGCTTGGCGTCCTGAATGTTCAATTCGCCAACGACCTTTTCCGCCCGACGCGTCTTGATGCCGATCATCACCTTTTTCTCAAACTCGGCAGGTTGGCCGGTGAAGATGTCGACAACGGTCCAACTGTTCTGCTTGTCCATCCGAAGCGCGTAGCGCTTTGCCATACTGGCATCCTTCTTGTTTCCGCTTCGACGAAGGCCGAGCGCCGTCAGGCTTTTATGATGATAAAAACCGAGACCAGCACAGCGACAATCCAGAGCGCGACACACACCTTCAAGGCGAGAGGTCCATATGAAGGGAGCGCCAACGCATAGGCGTCCCCACTGTCGCGTTCGCGCTAGTGCATCCCGTCGCGACAGCGAGCGGCGCCGTTGTGCCAAGCTTGCCGAAAGCGCGATGCGGTTCGCCCTTGGCCGAGACCCTGGACGTACGCAAAACGCCAGGCCTCACGGTTGGCGCGGCTGTCGGGCGAGCCTGCTTTGACGGCAACTTTTTTCTTACGGCGGGACGGGTGCGCATACCCTTCTATACACCTCTTGCCACGCGATAGATAGGAGAACCAAAATTATTCACCCAGGCCGCCAAATTTATCTGTCTCAATAATTGCAAGGCATGCAAAATATCGCGTGCATCAGAAAAGTTCTCCCGATTTTTTGACCCCCGGTGTTCGAATTTTATTTAACCAATAAAAATAAAACGCCATTACCGTCTTGTTTGAAGCGCAATTGCGGCGCATATATAAAATTCGTTGATTTGGTCGAGGTGGCTTTCGTGATCATGAAGCCTCGCCATCCGCTTCCGAATTTTCGACAGCGAATGCATGCGCCGTTCCAGGCGCGGCATCTCGCTTCGCTCGAACGCTGCAATGATATCGGGACTGACCACGGATGTACTGGCAGTACCGGATATCGTTCCAGCGGTTCGGCTGTAATCGAAGCGGAAGAGCGCATGCGCGTGTTTCCGCAGAAAGCCGCAAATGGCCACTCGCACCACGCAGACCGTCGTTCGCTTCAACTCGGCGTTCGCGCTGCCGGGTCTCGATGCGCAGCAGCCGCCCGGAGACTATCGCGTTGATCTCGACGAGGAGCCTCTCGAAGGGGCTTCTCGCACCGCATGGCGCCGCGTGGCAACTTTCATTCACCTGCCGGCGATCTCCACAAAGGGATCCACGTAGCAAATGGTGCCGATCGAACCGGCTTCGCTCGAGGCCGCGCTCGACAAGGACCGGAGGCAATCATGACGACCCTCATGCAACGCAACGCACAAGCGATCCAGCACGGAGCCCCGGCACATCTTTTTGACATCGGACAGGCGGTCCGGCTGAAGAGTGGTCCTGGAACTGGCCCGAAGACCGGTGAAATCTACCATGTCACCCGTACCCTGCCGCCAAGGCCGCAATATCGCATCCGCAGTGACGCTGAACCGCATGAGCGCGTGGTGACGGAGGACAGGCTCGAACCGGCCGACACGGTGTCGGACGGCGGCCTAATGCTCATCGAAAGGACATTCGGACATGGCCAAGGGACAGAAACGCTCGAACAGAGAGATCAGGAAGCCGAAGCAGGAAAAGCTTCCGCTGAAGCCTGAGAGCGCGTTCGGCCAAATCAAAGGCGCGAGCGGCATCCACACCCAAAGCAAGAGCAAGGGCTGACGGCAGGATGTTTGCGCGCGACGGGCTCGGATGAAGGTCGTAATGGAATTCTATCGCACGCGCGTTGCCGACGACGCGCACGCCGTCGTCGGCCGTGAGACCGTAGAGGCGGCCGACCTCGACGCGGCGATTGAGATCGCGCTGCTTCTGGCAAGGACGCTGAACATGCCGCAGTGGCCAGATGCGGTCGCAATTGCCGACGCCGACGGGACGACGATCTACTCCGGCGTCGTTCCCGCGCAGGCGGGGACAGACAAAGGGCCGCCACCATGAACGCGAGCAACCAGCGCACCGATGCCGCTCGCGAACCCTCGGCTCGTCCAGGCGAGGAAAATGCAGCCGGCGCGCAGGCATGCGCCTTTAGGGACCGCCAATATGGCCGCCGGGTCGAACCCGATCGTTCCTGGACGGTTTATCACGTCTTCACCGGCATCCCGGCATATGTGGACGGCGCCTTCATGATCGGGCTCAGCCGTTCGGAAGCGACCAAAAGCATGCTGTTGCTCAACCTTCGCAACAACGAGCGCCGCAAGGCGAGGACCGCCGCGCGGTCATTCACCGCCGGCGCTCCCGAAACACCGGCAGGCCAGTCATGACGCTCGCCTTCCCGAACCCGAGCCGAAGCTTCGATGAAGCACGCAATGCCGTCTGCTTCATCGGCTATGACGGCATGTTTCAAGTCCGTTTCTTCATCGAGGCCGAGGCGCTGGCCAAATCCGGCGTTGCCCTGGGCGAAAACGGAAGCGCCGAGAAGGCCTGTCTTTCGGCATTTGACGCGTTGCGGCCCTCCATCCAGGACCTCGCCGGGAAAGTTTATGCCCGCAACCGCCGCGATTCCTATACTTTGACCGCCGCGGATTTCCGGTAGCAGCGTCCGGTGCGATCAAAGCGGGTAAACAATACGCCCCTGCCACGCTCGTCTTTGCATGCAATCGGGCGTAGGGTGCACGATGGCAGCCAAGATTCCGGTTCCGTGGTTGTCTATGGCCGGTCCGATCGGCTTCACTCTCATTGAGCCTGTCGCACAGGCATCCGATTTCCTGTTTGACCATTGGCCTGGAAACGACAGCCTAGCTTGGAGGGACGCGATGAAGTGCTGCGCCGGAGATGCTGCTGCCGAGGACGCGATTGTCGCATTTCTCACCGCGCTTGAGGCTGCGGGCCATTTTTGCCTAGGGAGACTACCATACCTGCATACGGAGAGTTCGAATGGCGATGAAGCCAAACTATCAATACGAGCGGAGTCAACGAGACAAGGCCAAGGCGGCCAAGAAAGAAGCTAAGCTTGCGGGTAAAGCTGCGAAGGAGAATCCTTCATCCAAAGAGCAGAAAGAAGCGCGAGAGCCCGCTGCTGACGAAAGCTGAGGCATGGCGATGACAAAGCGCGAGACGGATACCTTCGAAATCGACGTGGAGTGTCCCCGTTGCCATTATCAGGCAAAGACCCTCGTCGGCTGGATTCGTACTCACACCCAGATGGAATGCTCCAACTGCGGCGACATCATTGACATTGAGAGCAAAAACTTCAGGTCGCATGAACAGCGCTAGGGAAGCTCTATGATACCGTCCGAGCTGCGGTCGCCGCGCCTTGCCGTCCTGATCGATGCCGACAATGCGTCGGCCAAGATCGCCGATGGGCTGTTCGAGGAGATCGCCAAGATTGGCGAGGCCAGCGTGCGTCGCATCTACGGCGATTTTTCAAGCTCGCGCTCGAAAGCGTGGGCCGACGTTCTTTCGAAGCACGCAATCATACCCCAGCAGCAGTTCGCCTACACCACAGGCAAGAACGCCTCGGACATCACGCTCGTCATCGACGCGATGGACCTCCTCCATAGCGGTCGGTTTGACGGTTTCTGCCTGGTTTCCTCCGACAGTGATTTTACCCGGCTGGCCGCCCGCATCCGCGAGCAGGGCATCGACGTCTTCGGCTTCGGCGAACAGAAAACGCCCGAGAGTTTCCGACAGGCATGCAGGCGATTTGTCTATACCGAGAATCTGCTTCCGTCTGCGCCGGGCAACGAACCTGAGGCGGTATCGAGCGTGAAGCCATTGCAACCGCCCTCAGCGGCCGTGCCGATCATTCGGAAGATCATCGCGCAGATGGAAAGCGAGGATGGCTGGGTTCCGCTCGGTGCGGTCGGCACGCAGCTTGCCAATCTGGCCTCGGACTTCGATCCCCGCACCTTTGGTTTTCGCAAGCTGAGCGATCTCGTCCGCAAGACGAACGCGTTCGAAATCGACCGCCCGGAGGGCGGAACGTTGCGCATCAGAATCAAACCGCAGGCAGCGCGGAGGGGAGGGCGGAAGACGTGACCGGTACGGCGCAGCTATCCGAGTCCTTGCAGGTTGGCTATTTATCGACCGCCTGGCTTTTCCATGCTCGCCCGGTCCTGTTCGGTGCGCAGCTGGTCGAGCAGATCGATCAAGGCTTCGCCTTCGGGCGAGCCAGGCCCGCGGGCCATGAACGTCTCGACGTCAACCTCGGAGGGTTGACCGCCCGAGGCCCGGTTTGGCTCATGCCTCACGAAAATCTCATCGCGCTCGCCGACCTTAACGACCAGCCAGCGGTCGCCGTTGGAACTTGTGTAGAATGCCCGTGACGGGTTTGACATGGCGGACCTCCTTTGACCTGTCTGCAAACGGCATCACGCTGGTCGTCTATTCATGTCGGTTGGCCAGGTAACTACCCTCGGCGTGCGGATAGATATATCCCGCGTGTCCCTCGGCAAGCCCGCTCCGTTATTGCCCCACCAGGATACCAGCCTCGCGCGCAGCCAAAGCGAACGCCCGCCGAACGCTCGATATGGGCTTTTTGTCCGCGCTGGCATCGTGGCAAGCCTGGAGCGCGGCGCGATGTGACGGTCCACGCTTGCCCGGCCACTTCCGAAGCAGAAATGACGAGCATTCGTAAACGTCAGTGATGATCGTCTCGGCGCCTTGAGCACTGGCCCGAACAGTCACCGGCTGAGTGAATTTGGGATTTTGCATCGCTGTCCTTAGGGCATCGACGCCTGGATAGCGAGGCAATTCCACGTTCCGCCCCAATTCGCGCGGGACCTCCCAGTTCGCCGTCAAGCCGTTTTGTTGACGCGAGGTGTTTCTCCTGGTCGAGGATCTGCTGAGCAGCTTATGCGTCTTATCGTGCTCGAGCTCCTGCGCCCATTCCCCAAAGAGCCGGCCGGGCAATGTCATGGGTGCTCAACCGCCTGGCAGGCCGCCAGCAAGCCGGCCTTGAGAGCATGAGGCCGCCGACTTCCAAGCCAGGCCCTTCGATGAAGTGCATTTCCAAGTCTTCTTGCCGGTCGACTTGAACACCTGTTCGATTTTCCTGAGGTGACCCTTCCTTTCCTTAAGGTGGTCCTCCGCGGGGGAATTGGCATGGAGAAAGAGCGGACGCAACGATTGGTTCTGTTCAACGCCTGGCGACTATCCGCCACTCGCGGTGATGTCCCATCCAGGTCGGATGGTGGATTACGCAATCAGCTGCCGAGTGTCATTCCAGAACCGCCTCGCCAGTTGGAAGCTCGTCCGTGAAGAATTATTTCCGGCCGCGCCTTGTTTAGAAGACAGAGTGGACCTATGTTGCAAATATCGATCTTGTCTGTCGAACTTTGTTTCTGACGCGATACGCGTCTTCGGCGATCTTCTCCTCTCAAAATCGATCTGAACTGTTTGCCGTGTGTCTTGCACGGCAGGCAATTTTCTATGGATGATTGAAAGGAAATCGCCATGAATACGGGAACCGTTAAGTTCTTCAACGCGACCAAAGGCTTCGGCTTCATCGAGCAGGGTGGCGGCCAGCCGGACGTCTTCGTCCACATCTCCGCTGTCGAGCGGGCGGGTATGCGCTCACTTGTCGAGGGCCAGAAACTCAGCTTCGATCTCGTGAAGGACAACCGCAACGGCAAACTCGCAGCCGAGAACCTGCAAGCCGCATAAATTGTTGCGCGGGCCGTTGACCACGGATGTACTGGCATTGGCCACAGAGCGCAGACGAGAGAGGTCGGGCAAGCCCGACCTTCAGACTGCTGACAAACCCCTGGCGTTTGCCGGGGGTTTTTGATTCACTGGGTCATGTTGAAGCGACCCGCCCCTGAACAGACCGCGCTTGAGATGGTGACGTTGGATCAGCTGGTTCCGGCCGATC
>NZ_RZSN01000217.1:0-8321 GCF_003997315.1 Mesorhizobium sp. M1A.F.Ca.IN.020.04.1.1 | reverse complement strand
CATCGCTGCCTCCTTGAGGTCGATGGTTGCCCCTTCGAGGCACAAACGGTTTCGGGACGGGTGGTGTTCCGAGAAAATTAGGCGGGGATCCTAAGGCCCAGCAAGGAGCGAAGCGGCGCCGAAGCTGACGATCTTCGCCCTTGCGGGTGGAGATCACGCTTTTGTTCGCCCCGCTGTTTTCGATCTTCGGAGTCGCCATATCGCCACCTGCTGTCGCCGTGCAGCGCGTGCGCGCTCGGCGTCGTCGTCTATTGCCACGTCCAGCCAATCCCAACCGCAGGAGCCTGCCATGACCAAGCCCACCATCCTGAAATTCGGCCCCGTCGAGCATGGCGATGGCGGCGATCTGCCGGGCTGGATCGCGGTCGAGGGATCGCCGACCATGCAGACCGCCGTCCAGCACACCAGCGAGCCGGTCGAGGTCGGCCCCGGCGACGCCTTCGTGGTCGAAGCCGATTTCAAGGGCACCTGGAAGATCCTCGAGCCGGTGACCAAGCATTTTGTGGTTGTGGCGGAGTGAGCAGAAGCTGCTGATCTCCCCCTTGCGGGGGATGTCTGGCAGGACAGACGGGTGTGAAGGAACGCCGACGCTCGCACGGTCGCAATCCTCGGGCTTGACCCGAGGATCCATGCCGTGACCTTCGGCGTGAAGCGCTACGGTGCAGAATTCTGTTACTGCTGCAACGCTTTAGCGTCACGGCATGGATCCTAGGGTCTGCGCGCGTCGCTTCGCTCCTTGCTCCGCCCTAGCATGACGAACGACAGGGGCGGCGCCCTACCTTCCCACCTTCGAGATCACGCGCCTTTCCACCTCCGGTTCCAGCGATTCCGCGAATGGCGTTGCCAGATGGTGCTGGTCGCGGAAGGCGAGCTGGCCGTCGATGAAGACGTGGCAGGTGGTGGCGTTGCAGAAGCGGTCGGTGAGGTCGACGTAGGTGGCATTGGGCACGCTGGTGACGATCTCGCGCTCGACCGCCGCCATCTGGTCGTTGGCGGCATAGGCGCGGCTCTGGTCGCAGAGCGATGGCGCCTTGTCGCGCCACAGCGCGCGCGACACGCAGGTGTCGATGTTCTCGTCGTTGAACGGCACGTCGCGGATGAAGGCGATCTTCAGCCCGGCCTTGCTCAAGCTGGTTAGTGTCGAGCGCAGGCCGGCCCGCCATACGGCGTCCGGCGTGTCCGGCTCGCCCTTGCCCGCCGCCATCTTGCGCGAGGAGGTCAGCGCCAGTTCGGAGATCACCACCAGCGAAGGCCTGGCCGCGATGATCTCCTTGATCGCCTGTTCGCGCCACTGGTCGCATTCGCGGTAGTCGCGGTTGAGCTTCGTGACAAAGTAGGAAAACCGTGAGGGCCGGCACGAGCTCTTCAGCCAGGTCTCGACGCGGTAGCCGTTCTTCTTTCCTGCCTCGATCAGCGGTGTCGACCAGTGATCGGCGTGCGAATCGCCGAACAGCGCGATCACGCGCTGGCCATTGCCGAACACGCAGGGTTTCGGCGTTACCGTGTCGTAGCCCTCGACGCAGGCCTTGGCGCGCGCGGTGGCCGGCTCGGCCGCACTTGCCGCGATCGCGCGCTGCTCGGGGTCCTCGGCGCGCACGGCAAGCGCTGCGTTGCCGTAAGCGGCTGCGACGCCGGTGCCGGTCAGGAGGAGGGCCGGCACCAGCGCCCGCGCCGCATTGGCCATAAGCCAGCCATTGCGGCGGATTGGATTCTCGATGAAATGATAGCTCAGCGCAGAGAGCGCCAACGTCAGCCCGAGGCAGGCGAGGCGTTGCGCAAAAGTCAGCTCCTCGACCAGCATGCCGGCATAGACGATCACCGGCCAGTGCCAGAGATAGAGCGAGTAGGAAACCTTTCCGATCCACTGCAAGGGCGGCAGCGCCAGGGCGGCATTCACGCAATTCGAGGAAAAGAGCCCCGCGTTTTTCCGTTCGAAATTGCGTGAAAGAATGCCGTCCCCGACGCCGGCCGCGCCCGCCAGCAAGAGAAGGACAGTACCGGCCACGGGCACGAGCGCCAGGAAACCGGGGAAGGGAGCCTCCTCGCTGAAGGTGAGGTAAGCGAAGGCAATGAGGACCAGCCCGTAGAGGCTGAACGCCGTCCCGAGCCGCGGGCGGTTCTGGAGCAGCCATGCCGGCGCCATCGAAGCCAGCCCGCCGGCGGCGAATTCCCAGGCGCGCAGCGGCGAGAAGTAGAAGGCCCAGGGCTGCGAAATGGGGGTCAGCCAGGCGCAGACCGCGAAGGAGACCAGGCCGGCAATGCCGATCGCAAGCATGATCGTCCGCTTGCCGGGCTTCAGCCAGGCCGCCAGCATCAGCAGCGCCGGCCAGGCGAGGTAAAACTGCTCCTCCACCGACAGCGACCAGTAATGGATAAAGGGGTTGTTGGCGGCATCGCTGGCGAAATAGTCGAACGACCAGCGGATCAGCCACAGATTGATCATGTAGGCGGAGGCGAACATCGCGCCCTTGGAATAGAGCGCCTGCTCCTCCGGCGACAGGATCAGCGTGCCGACGGCAAGCGTGGCGGCGATGACGAACAGCGCCACCGGCAGCAGCCGCCGCGCGCGTCGGGCATAAAAACGAAGGAGGTCGAGCCGGCCGGTGAGCGAAATTTCGCTGACCAGATGGCGGGTGATGAGGTAACCGGAGATGACGAAAAAGATATCCACGCCGGCAAAGCCGCCGGGCAGGGCGGTGAGGCCGAAGTGGAAGGCGACAACGCCCGCCACGGCGAGCGCCCGCAATCCCTCAATGTCGGGCCGGAAGTCCGGCGATGGTGCTGACACGAAGGCGAACCTCGCAACGGTCGTTCGTATCCCGCCTTGGGTAAAGCCTCGCGCCTATAGGCCCATACCGCAATGCAACAAATCTAACGCAGTGCAACATAAAGGGAGGCGGCTGCAACGGCGGCGGCAGCCGACGCTTCGGCACCCTAGGGTCTGCGCGCGTCGTTTCGCTCAGGATGACGAAGGAGCTCAGCCGCCGTTTCGCCAGTGTTCGAGAGCATGGAAGGACATTAGCGAATGCTAAAGGCAAATTGTCCGCCTGCAGGTAATCTGGTAGGATCAGTGCACCGACGAACGGCTCTGGGACGCCGTGACGTCCGACATCATGCACAAAGACATCAACTCGAACCGGAGAACGGCCATGAAACGGCTTCTGACGGTCGCTGCGCTGTTGGCAGCGGGCAGTTTGATTGCGATGCAGGGCGCAGCTGCCGACGATGCTGCGCTGATCAAAAGCGCCGAGTCCGCCGCACCCGCCGCAGTGGCGAGTGGCGCTGCGGTCTACGCCATGGATGAAAAGGGGAATATGCGCACCCTGCGCGAGGGCAAGACCGGCTTCTGGTGCATGCCGGACAATCCGGCCTCGCCCGGTCCGGATCCGATGTGCGGCGATGCCAACTCGATGGAATGGGCGATGGCCTGGCTGGAAAAGAAGGAACCCCCCAAAGGCAAGGTCGGCTTCATGTATATGCTGTCCGGCGGCACCGACGGCAGCAATACCGATCCTTATGCGACGAAGCCCGAGGCAGGCAACAATTGGATCGAGACGGGGCCGCATGTGATGATCGTCAACGCGATGGACATGATGAAAGGCTATCCGACCGATGCCAAGCCCGACACGTCCAAGCCTTACGTGATGTGGCCGGGCACGCCCTACGCGCATCTCATGATCCCGGTAAAATAGCCGGGCACGAGCCTTCTGGTGCGGCGGCGAGCGCTTCAAATCTCCCCTTGTCCGCAAGGGGAGATTTGCATCAGCCGCTTCATCCTCCCTCCAACTGATCGCGCCTCGCAACCATCCTCCGATCCGCGCGTTGCACGCCGGCGAAAGCCAATCATGGCGGGCAGGGTGGAGACTCACGGTGGCGGATAATCGTCAGAACGGCACGCGCGAGCCGGAACCGGGGCTGGCGGGCCTGCTTGCTGCCTCGCGCAGCCATCCGCGCACGGCGCTGCCGACGGTCGCAACCGTCGTCGCGTCGGTTGCGGCGCTCTATTTCGGGCGCGAAGTGTTTTTGCCGATCGCAGTCGCGCTGCTGTTGACTTTCGCCATCGCGCCGCTCGTGTCGGCGTTGAAACGCGTCGGCATTCCGCGCCTGCCTGCCGTGATTGCCAGCGTTTTGGGCGCCTTTGCCGCGCTTGCGCTGTTCTCCTTCGTGGTGGCCACGCAGGTCAGCGACCTCGCCCAGAACATCCCCGTCTATCAGATCAACATCCTGACAAAGATCCGCGCGCTGAAGGAAAACGGGCTGGGCAACGGCATCATCTCGCGCTTGAGCGGCGTGATCGAGCGCGTCGGCCAGGAATTCGAGCGCCAGGAGCCGCAACTGCCGTCCGCCGCCCAGACGCCGAAGCGCGATCCGATCCCGGTCGAGATCGTCGCGCAGGAAAGGCCGCTCGAAGTGTTGCAAAAGGTCATCGAGCCGCTGCTCAGCCCGCTCGGCTCGGCCGGCCTTGTGGTCGTCGTCGTCATCTTCATGCTGATGGAGCGGGAGGATCTGCGCGACCGCTTCATCCGTCTCGTCGGCTATGGCGATCTCCACCGCACCACCCAGGCGCTGCAAGATGCCGGCAAGCGGGTCGGCCAGTATCTGTTGATGCAGCTGGTGGTGAACGTCATCTACGCCATCCCGATCACCATCGGCCTGTGGGTGCTGGGCATACCCAATGCGCTGCTTTGGGGCATGCTGGCGCTCGCCCTGCGCTTCGTTCCCTATATCGGGCCGATCATCGGCGCGCTGCTGCCGCTGTTCCTGGCGCTGGCGGTGGCGCCCGGCTGGTCGCTTCTTCTGTGGACCGGGGCACTGTTCATCGCCATGGAGCTGATCACCGGCAACGTCATCGAGCCATGGCTCTATGGCTCGCGCACCGGCCTCTCGCCGCTCGCCATCATCGTCGCGGCGATCTTCTGGACCTGGCTCTGGGGGCCGATCGGCCTGGTGCTGTCGACGCCGCTCACCGTCTGCCTCGTCGTCCTCGGCCGCCACGTTCCGCAGTTCGAGTTCCTCGACGTGCTGTTCGGCAACGAGCCGGTGCTCGAGCCTCATGCGCGTCTCTATCAGCGGCTGCTTGCCGCCGATCCGGACGAGGCGACCGACCACGCCGAGGAGATGCTCGAAGAAAAATACCTGTTCGAGTTCTACGACCAGGTGGCGATTCCGGCGCTGCTGCTTGGCGAGCAGGACCGCATGCGCGGCGTCATGGATGACGAACAGCGCAAACAGGTAGCGGCGAGCGCGCTGACGCTCGTCGCCAATCTGGACGCCAGCGCCCAGGAGGAAGCGGAGGAGGCGGAAGCCGAGGAGGAAGAGGACCAGCAGGCAGCCACTGCCTCGGCCGAGGCCTCGCCGGGCAGCCTCAGCCAAGATCACCGCGGGCAAGGCTGCTGAAGGCAAGGCGAACGATCGGAAGGCCGGCGACGGCAAGGAGCCTCTATCCGAGGAGGTCGATCTTCCGGATGGCGTGGGCTTCTCCGTGCTTTGCGCCGGCGGGCGGGGCGAGCTCGACGACGCCGCCGCCGCTATGCTGGCGCAGGTGCTGGAGGTGCAGGGCGCCGAAGTGTCGAGAGCGAGTTTCATTGACCTCGAACCTGCCGGGATCCGCCGCCTCGACCTGAGCGGCGTCGATACGGTGGTGATCGGTTTCCTCAACCGCGACTCCACCAAGCACGCGCGCTTCATGGTGCGGCGGCTGAAGCGGCTGAAACCGCGTCTCAGGGTCGGCATCGTGTCCTGGTCGGAAATCGGCAACAGCGACGCCAAGGCCGCGGCCGAACTTGCCGCCGGGCTTAACGCCGATTTCGTCGCCCATGGCATGGTCAGCGCCGTGACGGGCGCCCTGTCGAGCGAGCCGCCGGTGATGCTGAAGCTTGCGCCGCAACGCCGGCCACGCCGCCGGCCGGCCCGCAAGAAGGAGCTGCAGGCGGCTGGATGAGGGAGGCGACTTTCCCCCTCAATTGACCGGCCCGAAGGCCCGCGCGAACCGCGCGGGCAGGCGCCGGCCCCGCCGGCGGCGCCACGCCCCAGCCCTCAGGCTGGCCGGGTGGCTGTCTGGTTCGGCCCTTGTCCGGCCGTTTCTGTTCTGCCTCGCCGATCCGGGCAGAAGCCCGGATCCTTCGGAGCGCGCTAGAAATGCAGGTCCAGTGCAGGCGGATGGCTTGGCCTGGATCGTCTTGCGGCGCTGCTGCGGAGCCGGCGGGACGGCTTGCTTGCTCCTGGTTGCACTGCCCAGTGAGCTTGCGGCGGCCGTGAAAGCATGATCTTCGCTCGAACAAGAGGCCAATCCCGATTCTGTCGGGACGGAACAGGTGCAGCCGGATGGCACTGAACATCGCGCAGAAGTTACGACTGACTTCGGTCGTGCTGGGAACCGCCAGCCGCAAGGATCTGGCGGCGGCGTTCCGAGCGGTCAATCCGAAGACGGCTTTCGATATCGGCCGCGCCGACAAATGGCTGCAAGGCCGCGCCCAGCCTCGCGAGCACAGCGTCTACGAAGACTGGGCGAAAGTGCTGCGCCTCGAGCGACCCGGCGCCTGGATCGCCGAGAGCGATCTGCCGAGCTTCACGGCCGCGATCGCGGCCCGGAACGGCATCGACGCGACGGAGCTCGAACGCCGCGCCCACGCCCAGGCCGAGGCCTCGCCCGGGCATGACGACAAGGGCACCGGGCTGGCGCTTGCCGGGACCTATGCCTGCTATTCGCGCGCCTGGTCGCCTTACTATCGCGGCCAACTCATCAGGGGCCGCCTGTCGATCGAGGCCGGACCCGGCGCGCATGCGTTCACCGCCACATATCGCGAGACATTGCCGACCGGGCAGTTGCAGCTCGGCGGGCCGGTCACGCCGGCAAAGCGCAGCCTCTACCTACATCTGAAGGAGGTGGGCGGCGAAGCGCAGTTCTTCCTTTGCCTGTTCCCGCAGACGCAGCCGGTGAGCGTGCTCGGCGGCTATATGGTCGGCACCGCCATCATCGGCCCGGAGGCGCAGCCCTCGCTGACAAGAATCCTGCTGGTGCGCCTGCGCGATGCGCCAGCCGCCGAGCAATGGGGCGGGTACCTGCCGCCGGGCACCTCGATCGCCGCCGATCTCGCGAGCCTCGGCATCGTCATGGAGCACCCGGAAGCGGTCGACCGGCAGCTCGGCCAGTTCCTCAGTGCCGACAGCGACGGCGGCGTCAACCAAATCCCGCCGTCCGAGTATCGCGCCATCCTCGACGTGTTCGACCGCCATTGGCTGCAGCACGCGGGCTAGGAACGAACCTCAGCAGGCTCGATGTTGCCGGCTGACCACAGCCTGCCCGCATTCGGTTGCAGCCGGCTCGCTCTGCACGCATCTCACGAAAACGTTTTTTGACAAACGGCACTTCCCTTGCGTCGTGAGGCGGCAAATTGGGCAAGGGGCATATCCATGAAGAAGATCTATGAGAAACCGGTGCTGGTGAAGCGCCAGAAGCTGTCGAGCGTCGTTGCCGGGTCGTCGGCTCCGATCCCGCCGCGCTGACCTAAGCAACAGCCAGCAGGGCAAGCATTCCCGGGCTAAGCTTGACAGGGCGGCCGCATCGCGTTCACCTGCGCCGGTCGTTGACCCGCCCAGGAACGAACGATGAAGAAGACTTACGAAAAGCCGCGGCTGCAAAAGCGCGGCAGGCTGTCGGCCGCGACCGCCGTCGCGCCGTCGTCCGGCTTTACCTTCTGAGGCGAGCCAGGCCGCCCTGCGGCACTCCTTTGCGGCGGTCCGAGATCGGTCGAAACTATTGGCTTTGCCACGGCGCGCCAATCGGCGTACCCTGCCTTATCGCTGGTACCACCCACCGGACACCATTGGCGACTGAGAGACGTTGATCCGCGCTCCCGCCTGAACAGGGAGAGCGGCATGCTCGAGAACAAGAATCCCCACTAGCCCGCGCGCGGGCACGCGGCCGCAGATTTCCAGGACCAACTGATTGAGGAGAGCAGAAGGGCGCTGATCCGCTCTTACGACCTGTTGCGTCGTACGGAGCGCCTGGTGAACGCTTCCGGCCGCAAGCTTGATGGTCGCTCCCCGGCAGCGCTCGCCCGCGCGAAGCGTCTTCAGGAGGGAATTGCGATCAAGAAGGCCTATAGCGAGCCGACGCTTGAAAAGCTGGCAACGGTTCGTCAGTAGCGGTCTGGGCACCCTTTCTGAGCCTCGTACGCGAAACCTCGCGCCGCTGCCGGCCAGGAGCGGGCGGTACACTACGCAAGTGCCCGCCCGTCCGGCGCCGCCGCCAAGCTGCTGAAACCCCGTCCGTCCCCAACAGCAACGGTCATGGCGTCACCAGTCACTCCGGCTTGCCC
>NZ_RZSN01000216.1:0-8357 GCF_003997315.1 Mesorhizobium sp. M1A.F.Ca.IN.020.04.1.1 | reverse complement strand
GCAAGAGTCACCGCATCACTGATGTCGAATCCTTTTGAATTGCGCCGGTGGGCGCCGAAGATCGCGGCGGGCCGCGCGATCGCCGGATTGGCGGCGGGGCCTTGTTTCTCTACAGCCTCCAGCGGGTCGCGGGCGATTTCTTCCGGCTCGACCTCCTCGTCGGTCAACTGGTGGACGAAAGAGGAGTTGGCGCCGTTTTCCAAGAGCCGCCGCACCAGATAGGCGAGCAGGTCGGAATGCGCACCGACCGGCGCGTAGATGCGGCAGCGCGTCCTTTCGGCCTTGCGCACCGTCTCGTGCAGCGATTCGCCCATGCCGTGCAGACGCTGGAATTCGAAGGAGTCGCGATCCTTCGCCATCGACAGGATGGCAGCCACCGTGTGCGCGTTGTGGGTGGCGAATTGCGGGTAGATGCGGTCGGTCATCGACAGCAGTTTTCGCGCGCAGGCCAGATACGAGACGTCGGTGTTGGTCTTGCGGGTGAAGACCGGATAGCCGGCAAGCCCAAGCGTCTGTGCCCGCTTGATCTCGGTGTCCCAATAGGCGCCCTTCACCAGCCGCACCATGATCTTGCGGTCGTATTTTTTGGCAAGCGCATAGAGCCAGTCGATGACGAAGGCCGCGCGCGGGCCATAGGCCTGGACGACGACGCCGAAACCATCCCAACCGGCAAGCTCCGGTTCGGCGAGCACGCGTTCGATGACGTCGAGCGACAGATCGAGCCGGTCGGCCTCTTCGGCATCGATGTTGAGGCCCATGCGCGAATGCCGCGCGGCAAGCGCCAGCGACAACAGCCGCTCGGCCATTACCGGCAGCATCTTCTCCTTCTGCGCCACCTCATAGCGCGGATGCAGTGCCGAAAGCTTGACCGAAATGCCGTGGTTGTAGCGAATGTCCGGGCCATTGGACCCCGCGTCGAGCGAGGAAATCGCATCCGCATAGGCGCGGTGATAGCGCAGCGCATCAGCCTCGGTGCGGGCCGCCTCACCCAGCATGTCGAAGGAATAGAGATAGCCCTTCTGCGTCATCGGACGGCCGCGCTTGACCGCTTCGGCGATGGTGCGGCCGAGCACGAACTGCTCGCCCATTTCGCGCATCGCCGCCGCCACGGCCTTGCGGATGACCGGCTCGCCGAGCCTGCGCACCATGGCGCGCAGCGTGCCTTCGATACCGCCCTCGCCTTCATCGAGCACGCGGCCCGTCAGCATCAGCGCCCAGGTCGAGGCGTTGACGAAAATGGAACTCGAGCTGCCCGAATGCGCCGACCAGTCATGGGGCGCGATCTTGTCGGCGATGAGATCGTCCATCGTCTCGGCATCGGGAACGCGCAGTAGCGCCTCGGCGAGACACATCAGCGCCACGCCTTCCTTGGTCGACAGGCCATAAGCCGAAAGAAAAACCTCCATCAGCCGAGGGTCGCTCGAGCCGCGCACCGCGCGCACCAGATCGGCCGCACGCGCCGAGATCGCCTTGCGCTCTTCCGCCGAAAGCCTGGCAGCCGCGGACAGTCGCCTCACCGCCTCGTCTTCGTCGGGCAAATAGTTGGCGCGGATCTGCTGGCGGATGGCATCGAGCGGCATGTCGGATCCTGAGAGCAAGCGTTAGCGAGCAGGTCTGGCGGTCGCCGGACCGATTGGCGCAACGCTAGCACAGCTGGGAGCCCAGGTCGGTCCAAAGAAATCGACGAGACAGTCCATTCGAGCTATCGTATAGGCTTAGCTCCCGCCATTTTGACCGTAAGACCGATGAGCGAAGACCAATTGGACCGCATTGACCGCAACATCCTGGCCGCGCTCGGGCGCGACGGCCGGCTTTCAATGTCCGAGCTGGCTTTGAAGGTCGGGCTGTCGAAGACCCCGGTGCAGGCCCGTGTGAAGCGTCTTGAGAAGGAGGGCTACATCAGAGGCTATCGCGCGATTATCGACCGGGAGCGCATGGGCGAAGGACATGTCGCCTTCGTCCAGGTGAAGCTGTCGGATACGCGCTCGGCGGCGCTCGACGCGTTCAACCGCGCGGTGCAGGGCGTGCCGGAGATCGAGCAGTGCCATATGATGGCGTCGAGCTTCGACTATCTCCTGAAGGTCCGCACCACCGATATCGCCGCCTACCGCCGCGTGCTCGGCGAGCGCATTTCGGCCCTTCCCCACGTGGCACAGACTTCCACCTTCGTGGCGATGGAAACGGTGAAGGATCGCTAGCGCAATTCCAGGAAAGGTGCGCAGCCGTTTTCCGTCCGGAATCGCGCAAAATTAAGACTCTACTCCGACAGAGTCTTCAGGAACGCCACCAGAGCCGCGCGCTCGCGATCGGAAAGCTCGAGCGGGTGGATCTCCGAAACGCCTTCAACGCTGGGCGCCGCTTTCGAATAATGCGCCACCACCTCGTCGAGGGTCGAGAACTGCCCGGCATGCATGTAGGGCGCACGCGTAGCTGCCCCCCTGAGCGACGGCGTCTTGTAGGCGCGCACGAGTTGCTGCCCGTCCTTCACCATGAAGCGCAATTCGCGGCAGGCGCTTTCATCGCCGTCGCGGAACTTGCCGAAGCAGTTGAACGGGTCCGCCTGCACTTGAGCCACGGCATCGACCCGGCCGCGGTCGGGCGGCAGATCTTTGACCGGCGGCACGCCGGTGTTGTGGAACGAACTGTCGGTGAAGCGCGGCCCGTTATGGCAGGTCACGCAATTGGCCTTGCCGATGAACAGCTTCAGCCCGAGGATCTCTTCCGGCGAGAAGGCAGCATCGCCTTGCGGCTTGGTGCCGGTCGCGAGGTCGATCGCGAAGCGGTCGAAACGCGTCTGCCCAGGTTCGATCGAGCGCTCGAAGGCCGCGATTGCCTTGCCGATATTGGCAAAGACGCGGTTGACGTCTTCGGCCTGCCTGGCGGGCATGGCGTTCCATGCCGCCTTTTCGGCCTCGGTGCCGAGCGGGCTGGCATTGGCCGGCACGGTGGAAAGATCGGGCAGCGGCCCGAAAATGCGCTCATAGCGCTCGCCGAACCGGTCCTTGATGTAATGCGCGAAGGCCGCGCGGTTGCCGGCCTGCTCCAGCGGGTTTTCGAGCGGCGTCAGCGCTTGCGCCCACAAACTGTCGCGACGTCCGTCCCAGAAGAACCAAGGATCGCGCGCCACGCCGGCCAGCGGCATGGTTCGGCGATTGGTGTGGCCGACGCCGACCGCCCGCGGCAGGTCGTCCTGGAACTGACGGTCGATCTTGTGGCAGGTCGAGCAGGACACCGTGCCGTCGCGGCTCATGCCGACATCGAAGAACAGCGTCGATCCGAGCGCCGCAGCGGCCGGCACATCGGCATACTGGTTCGTCATGTCCGCTTTGAGCGCCGGCAGCGTGTTCAACGCCAGCGAGGCGATGGCCTTCTTCTCGGCGTCGCTGAACTCGGGCTCGCCGCAACCGCCAAGCCAAGCGAGCGCAGCCAGAGCGGACAGGTTTGCGAGGCGGAGAAGACGCTTCATCGGCCGCTCACAACACGATGTTGAAGACGACGGAATCGGAACCCGCCGCCGCCGAGATCGCGAAGCGCAATTGCCACCAGCCGGTCATGGTGAATTTCACGCCGTCGATGCGGTAGCGTCCCGCCCCCATATAGTCGGTCGCCTGCGGGCTGGTCGGCAGGCCGTGATTGTGCTGCGGCATGCCGCCGGAAACGGTGATCGCGGCGCCCTCCACCGGAGCGCCGGCGGAGGTCTTCAGTGTCAGCAGCCAGGATTGCAGCTCGCCCTGCCGGATGACGCCGCGCTCCGGCTCGAAGCTCGCAACGAACAGGCCGCTCGCCGTCTTTTTCGAACGCGACGTATCGGGGCCCGGTGCCGAATGCGGCGCCGTCAGGTAGACGACAGTCAGAATGCCGACCAGCAGGGCAGCAAGACCGAGACCCGCAAGAATGTAACGCCATATCGATGCCAAACCGGCTCCTCTTCGGCTGATAACGTCACGGGCTGCGCGCAGCATCCCTCCCGCCTGTGGGAAATCGCTTCTGGCGCAAAAATCGGCCTGCGCCAAGCATGGCGCTGCCGGCTGCAAAAAGCTACAGCACCAAAGCTTTAGGAGGACAAGGCATATGGAAGCCAATGGTGTCGCGTCGATCGGCGAATGCATGCTCGAACTGTCGGGCCAGGCAGGACCGAACTGGCGTATGGGCTTTGCCGGCGACACCTTCAATACGCTATGGGCGCTGCATGCGCTCAGCCCCGGCCGGCCCGCGACCTATGTCTCGGCCTTCGGCGACGACCCTTTTTCCCGCGATCAGATCGCGTTCTTAGCCCAGAACGGCATCGGTATCGGCAGCAGCCCGGTCATTGCCGGCGCAAGACCGGGCCTTTACGCCATCACGCTCACTGGAGCCGAGCGCGCCTTCACTTACTGGCGAAGCGATGCTGCCGCGCGCCAGCTTGCCTCCGATGCAGCGGCACTGGCGAAAAGTCTTGAAAACCAGGCGCTTGTCTATTTTTCCGGAATCACTTTGGCAATTCTGGATGATGCCGCGCGCAAAACCCTGCTTTCGGCCGTCGCGACAGCACACGCGGCGGGTTCGCTGGTCGCCTTTGACCCGAATTACCGTCCCAGGCTGTGGCCGAGCCGTGAAACCGCGCAGGCTGCGATCTTGGAAGCGCTCGCCGTCGCGGATATCGCATTGCCCACTTTTCCGGATGAGCAGATGCTGTTTGGCGATGAGGCGCCGGAAACAACTGCCAGGCGTCTCGGAGGAGTGGTCGGCGAGGTTGTCGTCAAGAACGGCGAGCAGCCGGCATTGATTGCCGTGGACGGCGCCTCGGAAACAATCGAGGCAGTGCATGTCGCCTCGCCTGTCGATACAACCGGCGCCGGCGATTCCTTCAACGGCGGCTATCTCGCCGCCCGGCTTGCCGGTCACGCCCCAGTCGACGCGGTTCGGCGCGCGCATCGGGTGGCTGCGGCCGTCGTACAGGTGCGCGGCGCGCTCGCGCCGTTCGAGATTCTAAGAACAGCCTTTGGGATCTAGCTAGGGAGCCGGAACCTGTATTCCGTCACCTGATGGTAGATCTGGCCCGGCCAAAGCGTGGCCTGTGGGAAATAGGGCCGGTTCGGCGCGTCGGGCCAGGTCTGAGCTTCGAGGCAGAAGCCTGAAAAGGCTTTGTAGCCGCGCCCGTCCAGCCCAGGGGAGGACGGCGCGACATACTGGCCGATATAGAGCTGCAGGCCGGGCTCGGTGGTCCAGACTTCCATTTCGACGCCGGAACTGGCGCCCTGCACCCAGGCTGCCTGGTGCAGCGGTCCACGGCTGGAGGCGAGGCAGTAATTCAGATCGTAGGGAAGCTGCTCGCCTTCCGATTCCATGCGCAGCGGCCGCGCCTGGCGGAAGTCATAGGGCGTGCCGTCGACGGGCTTCACCGCGCCGGTCGGGATCATCTCTGCGTCGACGGGCGTATAAGCGCCGGCATTGAGCATCAGCCGGTGGTCGAGAATGTCGCCCGCGCCCCCGTCGTCGAGATTGAAGTAGGAGTGCTGCGCAAGATTACAGAGCGTCGGCTCCTCGCATGTGGCGGTCAGTTCCATGCTGAGCGTGCCGGGGATCTTCAGCCGGTAGGTGCAGGTGACGTCCAGCGCGCCTGGAAAGCCCATCGTGCCATCGGGATCGTGCAGTGTCATCGTCACGAAATCGCGCCCGTGCAGCGAGACCGACCATGGCCGGTGGAAATAGCCCTCCGAGCCGCCATGCAGCGTGTGTTTCCCTAGAAAATTGCGCTCGGTCTGGTAGCGCTTGCCGGCGATGGTGAAGCGGCCGTCGCGAATGCGATTGGCGAAGCGGCCGACGACGGCGCCGAAATAGGCGCGGTCGGTCTCATAGGGCTCGAACTGGTCGTAGCCCATCACCAGCGGCGCATCATGGCCGGCGAGCCGCAGATCCTGGATGATCGCGCCAAGCCCGATGATGTTGGCCGTGAGACCACCGCCACGGATGGTGAAGCGGCGAACGGCCTCGCCCGCCTGCGTCGTGCCGAAGACCTCGCCGTCCTTCATCGCTGTGCCCGAAAACGTCAGTTCATTGATCTGTGGACTACGCCGGCCATCTCCGGCAAGGGCAGGCCTGATGCCTGCCCCGCCAGTCGAGCGGTGTCAGAGGCCGAGGCCACCGAGGCAGACATATTTGGTGTCGAGATAGTCCTCGATGCCCTGATGTCCGCCTTCCTTGCCGAGGCCCGATTCCTTGACGCCGCCGAACGGCGCCTCGGGCGTGGTGATCAGGCCTTCATTGACGCCGACCATGCCGTATTTCAGCCCTTCCATGACGCGGAAGGCGCGGCCGAGATCGCCGGTGTAGAAATAGCAGGCGAGGCCGAACTCGGTGTCGTTGGCCAATGCGATCGCTTCTTCCTCGGTCTCGAACCTGAACACCGGGGCGACCGGCCCGAAGATCTCTTCCTTCATGAAGCGCATCTTGGGCGTGGCGTCGGCGATGACCGTCGGCTGGAAGAACGAGCCGCCGAGCGCATGGCGATTGCCGCCGGCAACGACCTTGCCGCCCTTCGAGGTGGCATCGGCGATCAGTTCCTCGACCTTCTCGACCGCTTTCTCGTCGATCAGCGGCCCCTGCTGCACGCCTTCTTCCAGGCCGGAGCCGACCTTCAGACTGTTGCTGGCAGCGGCGAGCTTCTCGACGAACTTGTCATAGATACCCGCCTGGACGAGGAAGCGGTTGGTGCAGACGCAGGTCTGGCCGGAATTGCGGTACTTCGCGGTGATGGCGCCGGTGACGGCGCGATCGATGTCGGCATCGTCGAAGACCAGGAACGGAGCATTGCCGCCGAGTTCCATCGACACTTTCTTGACCGTCGTCGACGACTTCTGAATCAGGATCTTGCCGACCTCGGTCGAGCCGGTGAAGGTTATCTTCTTGACCAGCGGGTTGGCGCAGATCTCGTCGCCGATCTCGCCGGCCGAACCGGTCAGGATGTTGATGACGCCCTTGGGGAAGCCGACCTCTTCGGCGAGCGCGCCCCAGGCGAGACCCGAATAAGGCGTCTGCGAGGCCGGTTTGACCACGGCCGTGCAGCCCGCGGCCAGCGCCGGTCCGAGCTTGCGGGCGAGCATCGAGGACGGGAAGTTCCATGGCGTGATGGCGGCAATGACGCCGACCGGCTCCTTCGTCACCAGGATGCGGCGGTCGCCCCAGGGCGACGGCACGATGTCGCCATAGGTGCGGCGGCCTTCCTCGGCGAACCAGAGGATATAGCTCGCGGCCGAGCCGATCTCGCCCTTGGATTCGAACAGCGACTTGCCCTGCTCGATGGTGAGCAACTCGGCCAGCACGTCCTGATTGTCCATCATTGCGTCGTGCAGCTTGCGCAGAAGCTTCGAGCGCTCGAGCGCGGTGGTCTTGCGCCAGCTCTTGAATGCTTCATCGGCGGCCTCGATGGCGCGGCGGGTTTCGGTCTTGCCGGCCTTCGGCACGGTGCCGATCTTCAGGCCGGTCGCCGGATTGTTGACGTCGATGGTCTGGCCGCTGTCGGCCTGCACCCATTCGCCGTTGATGAGATTGGCCTGGCGCATGAAATGACTGGTTTTCTGAAGCATGGTCTGGCCTCCGTTTCGGCGCGCTGATCGGCCGTTTTTCTGGATATTCGGGGGCGTGCAAGGCTGCACGCTGGCGCATTGCTCTTACCTAGGGAAAGCCCGGCAAGCAATCACAAGATGGCATATAGGGGTTGGGCCAGCAAAGACGAGCGCTAGCCGAACACATGCAGGACCACCGTCAGCCAGAAGGATGTGGTGAGCACCGCGCTGGCCGTGGCGATCGTCATCTGGTTGGACGCCAGCGCTTGTCCGGTGTTGAACTGAACGGCGATGAGATAGGAATTGATGCCGGAAGGCAGCGCCGCCACGACCACGGCGACCTTTGCCGTCAGCGGCGGCAGGTCGAGCAGCCAGACCGCGAGCAGCACCAAGGCCGGCATCAGGAAGAGTTTCAGCGCCGACAGCGCGAGTGCCGGGCGGATGTTGCCGGATATGCCGAAGCGGCACAGGCTGAGCCCCATCGCAAACAGCGCCACCGGCCCGGCCGTATCGGCCAGCGCGTCGACCAGCCGCCCGATCAGCGGCGGCATCGGCGCGCCGGTGAAGCGCCAGGCGAGCCCCGCGAGAATGCCAATGATAAGCGGGTTGACGAACAGCCGCCTGAGGAAATTCCGGATGACGCGCAACTGATGCACGGACTGCTCGCCGCGACGGCCGAACATCTCGAACAGCACGATTGACGCCATCATCATGACAGGCAGATGGATCGAGACCAGCAGCGACAGCACCTCGAAGCCGCTGGTGCCGAATATGCCTAGGATGAAGGGCGCGCCAAGCAGCACGACATTGGAA
>NZ_RZSN01000215.1:0-8413 GCF_003997315.1 Mesorhizobium sp. M1A.F.Ca.IN.020.04.1.1 | reverse complement strand
GACCAGAACCGCCGAGCCGCTGCGGGCAAGCTCGATCAGCGCCTGGCGGATATGGGCGGCGGCACCGGCGTCGACGCCCCAGGTCGGCTGGTTGACGACCATCACGCTCGGCTTGCGGTCGAGCTCGCGGCCGACGATGAACTTCTGCAGATTGCCGCCGGACAGCGCCGCGGCCTCCGGATCGGGAGCGCTCTTGCGCACGTCCATCGCGGCAATGATGCGCTGGGCGGCGCTGTAGACGGAAGCGTTCCTGACCATGCCGCCGGAGCCGACGAAGGACTTGCCGTCGGTGGCATGGCGCGACAGCAAAAGGTTCTCCGAAAGCTTCATCCGCGGCGCCGCGCCGTGACCGAGCCGTTCCTCCGGCACGAAGGCGGCGCCCATCAGCCGCCGGCCGGTGATCGACACGCCGCCCGCATCCTTGCCGCGGATCCGCACGGAACTGGGAACCTGCTGTAGCACCTCACCGGAGACGGATTCGAAAAACTCGCCCTGGCCGTTGCCGGCGACACCGGCGATGCCGATCACCTCGCCGGCACGTACCGAAAGATTGATGTTCTTGAGCGGAATGGCGAACGGCGTCGCCGGCTTGCGGGTAAGCCCGCGGATCTCCAGCAATGCCGGCGCGGTCTCGATGCCCTTGGCCGGCGCGCGCACCACTGCCTTGACCTCATTGCCGACCATCATGCGGGCTAGCGACGCGGCCGTCTCCTGGCGCGGGTTGCAGTGGCCGACGACCTTGCCGTGGCGCAGCACCGTGGCGCGATCGCAGATGCGTTTGACCTCTTCCAGCCGGTGCGAGATGTAAAGGATCGACTTGCCTTCAGCGCGAAGCCGCTCCAGCGTTTCGAACAGCTTGTCGGCTTCCTGAGGCGTCAGCACCGAAGTCGGCTCGTCGAGGATGATGAGTTGGGGCGTCTGTAAGAGGCAACGGATGATCTCGATGCGCTGGCGCTCGCCGACGGAAAGATCGCCGACCAGCGATTCCGGATCGAGCGGCAGGCCGTAGCTGTAGGAGAGCGCCCGCGCCTTCGCGGCAATCGCGCTGATCGGCGAGCCGTCGTTCAGCGAAAGCGCGATGTTCTCGGCCGCCGTCAGCGCCTCGAAAAGCGAGAAATGCTGGAACACCATGCCGATGCCAAGCTTCTTGGCGAGGCCGGGGCTGGTGATCCTGACGGCTTGGCCGTTCCAGAAAATTTCACCCGAATTCGGTTCCAGCGAGCCGAACAGCATCTTCACCAGCGTCGACTTGCCGGCGCCGTTCTCGCCGAGCAGGGCGTGGATCTCGCCCTTCGCGATGTTGAGGTCGATATGGTTGCACGCCGTCAGCGTGCCGAAAATCTTCGTAAGGCCACGAACCTCCAGCAGGTTCGCCCTGTCATGATTTGCACTCACAGTGCCTCCCATCCAGTTACCCGGATATGTTCTGTGTTCCCGCTGGTATCGTATGCGCGGCCGGCTTCGGTCGGAAAGCGGCACGCAACTTGAAAGAGCTTCAAGAATTCCAGCGGAAACTCAAGGGGTAAGATAGGCCTGTTCAGGGCAAGAGGGAAACCAGTAAGCTTGTCGGGGAAACCACTGCCTTGAGGCGCGGCAAGGCGCTGAAAAACAAGGCAGCCGGCTTAGGGGATGAGGATGGTTGTGCCCGTCGTCTTGCGGCCCTCGAGATCGGACTGCGCTTGTGCCGCGTCCTTCAGCGCGTAGCGCTGGTTGATCTTGATCTCGACGGCGCCGCTCAGCACTACCTCGAACAGCGCTTGCGCCGAGGCCACAAGGTCCTCGCGTTTGGCGTTGTAGACGAAGATTGTCGGGCGGGTCGCATAGAGCGAGCCTTTCTGCGCCAGAAGCGACATCGGGAAAGGCGGGATCGGCCCGGACGACTGGCCGAAGCTGACAAACATGCCAAGCGGCCTCAGGCAGTCGAGCGAAGCGGGAAAAGTGTCGTTGCCGACGGAATCATAGACGACGTCGCACTTTTTGCCGCCGGTAATGGCGGCGACGCCGGCGACGAAATCCTGCTCCTTGTAATTGATGACATGGTCGAAGCCATGTGCCTTGGCGAGCTCGACCTTGTCGACGGAGCTCGCCGTGCCGATCACCGTCGCGCCGAGATGCTTTGCCCATTGGCCCAGGATCAGGCCGACACCGCCGGCCGCGGCATGGTAGAGGATCGTGTCGCCCGCCCTCACCTTAAAGGTGCGGCGCAGCAGATATTCGGCCGTCATGCCTTTCAGCATCATGGCCGCCGCCTGCTCGTCGCTGATGCCGTTCGGCACCTTTACCACGCGGTCGGCGGCGATCACGCGTTCTTCCGAATAGGCGCCGACATTGACTGCATAGGCGATGCGATCGCCGGGCTGCAGCCAGTCGACGCCGGCGCCAACGGCCAGCACCACGCCCGCCGCCTCGCCGCCCGGGACCAGCGGAAAGCCGCCGGGCGGCGCGTAGAGGCCCGAGCGATGGTAGATGTCGATGAAGTTGAGTCCGATCGCGGTATGCCTGATCAGAATCTGCCCGGCGCCTGGCTGGCCGGGATCTGAATCCTCATAGGTCAGGACCTCGGGGCCGCCATGGGCGTGAATGCGGATCGCTTTGGACATTGCTCAACTTTCTCGGAAAAGGACGGAAGGTGGATATCGAGTCAGGATTTCCTGGCGCCAAGATTGGGGAACATCTGCATGATGCCCCCGATGCAGGCGAGATAGAGCCCGGTAACCGTAATGCCGGCCTTGGTGAAGATGCTGACCTGCTCGCTCAGAACCCCGATCTTGTCATAGAACGAGGCAAGTGCGGCCTGTGCCAATGCAAGCGCGCCGAAGGCGCACCATAACAGCGTCATGCCGAGATTGATCGGCCTGAGCCGCACCACCCGTACCGGATGGATGAAGTTGATCGGCAGGAAGGTGAGAATACCGGCGACCACGACCACGGCGAAGGAAACCCACTGCCCCGGCTCGATGACAAAGAGCGTGAACACCACCATGTTCCAGACGACCGGGAACCCCTTGAAGAAGTTCTCCTTCGTCTTCATGCCGGTGTCGGCGTAGTAGATCGCGCTGGAGACGACGATGATCGCCGCCGACAGGAACGACAGGTTCTCGCCCATCAAGCCTCGCTGGTAGAGCGCGAAGGCCGGAATAAGCACGTAGGTCACGTAGTCGATGATGTTGTCGAGGAGCTCGCCCGACCATGTCGGCAGGATCTCCTTGACTTCGAGCTTCCTGGCGATCGGGCCGTCGATGCCGTCGACGAAGAGCGCCAGCCCGAGCCACCAGAACATTGCCGTCCAACGTCCCTCGCTCGCCGCCACCAGCGACAGGAAGGCGAGGAACGAGCCGGACGCAGTCAGCAGGTGCACGGAAAAAGCCCGCGCCTGCGGCCACGTCACTTTCTTCTTCGGCCGCGGAATCCGCTCCGCGATTTTCTTGGCCGCATTCCGGGCCGCTGTGTTCTTGCTCACGGGCCTCGCCAATCCAGCTTGCATATCTCGGCCGAACGGCCGGCGAAATTCCAATTGCGGCCGAAGGCGCGCATCTTGCTCTTGTCCGACTTCGCCACGATGATTTCCGGTGCGATCCAGTATTCGGAATTGGTAATGACGGTGTCTTTGTCGCGGTCCTTGCCGGGTATCGGCGTCACCGCGCCGTCGATAATCCGCGGTATCTGGAAAACGCGCGTCCTATCACGCGTCTCATAGGTGATCGGCACCTGTTCCACGCCAAGGAAGTTTCCAACAAGAATCGACAGTAGCGAAGTGGTCCCGCCCGCCTTCCCGGTGAAGATTTTTGTCAGGGCCTTCACGGCATAGATGGAGGCGCGCTTGTCGATGAACAGGCCGGCGCTCCAGTTGCCGCGGCTCATATAGCCCGGGATTTCCATGACCAGACCAAGATTAAGGCCGGAAAGATCGACCTCGCCGAAATGGCCGGCGTCGATGCGGAACCCGGCCCACGTCTGGCAATAGCCTTCGGTCGGCGGATGGCTGCCGAGCGACAGAACGCAGGGGCAGAAAACCGTGCAATTGCAGGAGAGTACCAGCTCTCCCTTCATCGCCCAGCTCTGATCGGCCATCGAAATCTCCCTCACGCGGAAACTAATAGCAGGGCGGCGGCCCACACAAGCAGTATCGCACCGGAAACCCGACTGGCCACCCTGCCCGCGGTCTGTTTCTCGATCAAAGCGAACAGGCCGATCAGCGCCGTCCAGAATATGTTCATCGCGCCCACGGCGAACATGACCAGCATCAGCGCCCAGCAACAGCCGAGACACCAGATGCCCTGCTCCACTCCCAGGCGAAAGACACGCCCCGGCTTCGCGCTCCAGTTGGCAAACAGGATCGAGAACGGGTTGCGGCACCTCTTGAGGCACGCCTGCTTCAAGCCGCTGAACTGATAGAGGCCGGCAATCGCCAAGGCGGCGGCCCCGGCAACCCCGACGACAGGATCGAGCACCTGTCCCGCGGCGACAAAGCCATAGATTATGAGCGTCAGCGCGGCGAACGCCACTGAGGCGGCAAGCCAAGTCGCGAGAAATCCCATCACCAGAACCAGCGGATGGGCGACGGGCTCTCCCTTGATCCGAGCGGTATCGGCAATCTCGCAATAGGTGCGGATCATCGGCGCCGCCGAAGGCAGCATCGTCGCCACCGCCATTATGAACCACATCAGGACGAGCGCCGACGCCGCCAACGAGCCTGAAAGCGGCGCCGGCGCAAGGCACAAAGCGAAGAACCGGTCGAGGAAATCCGGCAGCGGCAATGGCGGCAGGTTCTTCAGCAGCGCATCGCCCGGAGCGCCGCCGGCAACGCGGCTTTCGGCGCCGCGAATAGCCATGGCAGCGAGGATCCACCAGGCAAGCACGACGCCCGCACCGATAGTGAGCATCACGGCAAGGCGGGGGCTGCGCGCCAGTCCCGCCGTGGCGCGGCCGGCGCGGTCGAGATGGCGGAAATCGTGCTCCTGGGCGCTCATGCCAATCGAATGGGCCGAATCGCCGCGTTGATCAAGTCCGCCGATCTGCCCTATACCGCATGCAGGCCGACGGGCCGCCATCAACATGGAAGCCTGGCGTGGAGCAGAGTGACAAAGCCCGCATATTGATCGCCGGCAGCGGCCCGGCCGGCCTGATCGCCGCACTCGGCTTTGCCGAGGCAGGCTTTGCCGTGACGTTGGCTGGCCCCGAGGCCGCCGGCGGCGATGGCCGCACCACCGCCCTTATGAACCCTGCTCTCAAGGTGCTCGACCACCTGGGCGTGCTGGACGAACTCAGACCGCAGGCGGCGCCGCTGAAAATGATGCGCATCGTCGACGCAACGCGCCGGCTGATCCGCAGCCCGACCGTCACCTTCCGCGCCAGCGAAATCGGCGAGGAGCAGTTCGGGCTCAACCTGCCGAACAAAATCCTGATCCCGGTGCTTGCCAAGAAGGTCGCCGCAAATCCCGGCATCGAGTGGCGAAAGTCGATGGTCGATGCCTGGCGGCTCGACGCCGACCACGCACATGCGAGCCTCGCCGATGGCAGTGAGGTCTCGGCATCGCTGGCGGTTGCCGCCGACGGGCGCCTCTCGCCGGCGCGCGAGGCCGCCGGCATCAAAGCCTCCGCCCGACCCTATCCTCAGTCGGCGCTCGTTCTCAATTTCAGCCATCGCAGCGAGCATGGCTTCATCTCGACCGAATTCCATACCGAGACCGGGCCGTTCACGCAGGTGCCGCTGCCGGGCAAGCGCTCCAGTCTCGTCTGGGTGGTGAAGCCGGAAACGGCACAGGAACTGGCCACGCTCGACGATGCCACGCTGTCTGTTCGGGTCGAAGGGCAAATGCAGTCCATGCTCGGCCGGGTCTCGGTCGAGCCCGGCCGCCAAGTCTACCCGCTTTCGGCGGCCTCGCCCGGTCGGTTCGCGCAAAACCGTGTGGCGCTTGTCGGCGAGGCTGCTCATGTCTTCCCGCCGATCGGGGCACAAGGCCTCAATCTCGGCATCAGGGATATCGACGATCTGATTGGAATCGCCAGCGAAAATCGCGACGATCCCGGGTCGAGGCTGAGCCTTGCCGCCTACGACACGCGGCGCCGTCCGGACATCCTGGCGCGCAGCAGTGCGGTGAACTTGCTCAACATGTCGCTGCTATCCGACATGCTCCCGGCGCAGCTTGCGCGCAGCGCCGGCCTCAACGTGCTGGGCAGCTTCGCGCCGCTGCGCGCCTTCTTCATGCGCGAAGGCCTGCGGCCGGGAAGCGGTTTTCGGGCGCTCGCCGGCGGCTTCAGGAAACAGGCCGCGCGCTGAGGCACATTTGCAAACTACCGCTTTCGGCCGAGCATTGCGCCTGCCGATAGGTAGCTTGGTGGCCAGGGCGTCGGTAAAGCATTGCATTGGAGCAACGTCTGCGCCAAATCGTACCAAGCCGAAAGTCGGGGTCGATTTTTGAGCGCGTGACGTGTAGATTCAAGACCTTAGGCGCCCTGTGCGCGCAAGCCGCTGCGGCGCCTCGGGACCGAAGTGGTGAGTGCGATGAAGACGGCCAAATTCGCGATCGGACAAGTTGTTCGCCACCGGCTGTTTCCGTTCCGTGGCGTGATCTTCGACGTCGATCCGCAATTCGCCAACACCGAAGAATGGTATGAAGCGATCCCGGCGGACATGCGTCCAAGCAAGGACCAGCCTTTCTATCACCTTCTCGCCGAGAACTCCGAGACAGAGTACATCGCTTATGTATCCGAGCAGAACCTGCTCGAGGACCGGTCCGGCGAGCCGGTGCGGCACCCGCAGATCGGCGAGATGTTCGACAAGCTGCCCGACGGGCGCTACGAGCCGAAAGGTCACTCGAAACACTGAGGGCTGAACAAGCGACAATAAAAAAGCGGGGCGCCTGCCCCGCTCAGACTGCTGACGAACCCCGTCGATTTTCGGCGGGGTTTTGTTTTGCAGATTGATTGCGCTTGGGAAATTGGTGGCGGGAGCGGATGTCAGGAGGCCGCCGACGCAGATTTGGCCTCAGGCGAGGACCGGTTTGGGCTTTGGCCAGAGGCTGATTGCGATCTTTTTCATGTTCTGGGCGGCGGCTGCGATCAGGCACTGGCAGGCGACGCGGGTTCGCCCTCGGAAGCGGGCGTAGCGATGGCCGAACAGCTGCTTGGCATCGGCGAAGGATCGCTCGACCGTCTCCTTGCGACGCCGGTAGATGGCCTTGCCCCAAGCCGTGAGCCGGTTGGCATCGACGCGCTCGCGTTGATCCTGCCAGACATGGCGTGTGATGGTGCGCTCGGCCTTGGCGTTTGAGGTGCAGGAGGCCAGCAGCGGACAGTCGCGGCAGATGGCCGGATCGCTTCTGTAATGACGATACCCGCCGCGATCGGTGCTGGCGTAGGTGAGCAACTGGCCCTGCGGACAACGATAGCCGTCCCGATCCGGTTCATGGACGAAGGCGCTCTTCCTCATCTTGCCGGGCCTTGGCGGGGTCGGGTTGCGATAGCCGATGACGCCCCGGATGTTCCTGTCCTCCAGCCCCTTGGCGATGCCTGGCGTGGCATAGCCGGCATCCAGCCCCGCCGCCGCCACAACGAAGCCGAAGCGCTCCACCTGGCGGTCGAGCCGGCCAAGATAGACGATCGAGTCATGCATGTTGGCCGGCGTGGCGAAGGTATCGGTGATGATGCCGCAACGACCGTCCACCGTGCGGTGATCGAGATAGAAGAAGCCCTTCGGCTTGCCCTCGCGCACCATGTAGCCGGCCTCCGGATCGGCGCGCGAGACCTTGGTCTGCTTGACCGGCGGCTTGCGCTCTTTCTGCTTCAGCGGCTTCTGACCGTGCAGCGCCCGTTCCGTCTCGATGGCGCGGTCGAGCTCGCCCCAGTAGTCGGCACGCGACTTGGCGACCATGGCAAGGTCGTATTTGCCCTTGTTGGCGTTGGCCTTCAGGTGCGTGCTGTCGGTATACAGCACCGTCCCGTCCACCAGCCCCGCAAGGATCGCCTGCTCCACGATGCGGTCGAAGATCGCCTGCGCGATCGTCTCGTCCTGGTAGCGCCGACGACGGTTCTGCGACAGCGTCGAGGCGTCGAACACCTTGTCGGTCAGCTTCAGCCGCAGGAACCAGCGGTAGGCGACATTGACCTCGATCTCGCGCACCAATTGCCGCTCCGAGCGCACTCCGAACAGGTAGCCGATGAACAGCGCCTTGAACATCAAGGTCGGGTCCAGCGGCGGGCGGCCATTGTCGGCGCAGTACAATGGCGCCGTCAGATCGTGGATGAACGAGAAGTCGATCGATCGATCGATCTTGCGCAACAGATGATCGGCCGGAACCAGCTGATCCAACGTCACCATCTCAAGCGCGGTCTGTTCAGGGGCGGGTCGCTTCAACATGACCCAGTGAATCAAAAACCCCCGGCAAACGCCAGGGGTTTGTCAGCAGTCTGA
>NZ_RZSN01000214.1:0-8442 GCF_003997315.1 Mesorhizobium sp. M1A.F.Ca.IN.020.04.1.1 | reverse complement strand
CGTCTGCCTTTTCGTTGGCCAGGGTGTGAAGCCGGAGAAACCAAACCCTGTTCTCTTTACCACCAGGTCCGGCTGACGCGGCCCGCTGAGGACAATTCGGCGCGGGCCCGATGGTTCCGTGCTTCGGAGCCGAGAAGATAAGGCACCGAGGCAGGCCGTGCCGGGCCCGCGGCCGGCAAAAAACCGCCCCGGATGGGAGAACCGGGGCGGCAATTGTGGGAAGCAGTTCGGGTATCCGGGAACTGCACAGTCAGTAACTCGCCCGCACGGGAAAAGTTTCCCGCCAGACCGATCATGCGTTCTACTTCGACGGCTGCGGCGGGACCTCGCCCGGCTTGATCACCGGCATCTGGCTGGTGTCGGCCGGCGGAGCAGTAGCGTTCTTGTCGCCCGTGGGCGGAGGCTTCAGCACACCGTCGCAAGGCGCCAGGCTGGCGGTCAGGTTGTTGGACTGATCATTGGCCTGCGCTTTCGGGGCCTGCGCTTTCGGCTGCTCGCCGGTCTGATTAGGGGTCGCGCTGGCGTCCGGTTTGACCTGGCAATCCTCGATCTGCGGATTCTCCAGCTGGGTCTGGGCCGCGGCAGTCGTTCCCGGCATTTGGCCCGACATCAGGACAATGGCGAAGCCAAGAAGTGCTTTCTTCATTGGATCCTCCTTATGGATTCGGCAACCGCCGACGATCGGGGAGAGCCGTTCGCCTTGGCAGGCCGGCAGGCCGACGTCGACTCTGGCCCCGCTCGCCGTGTTTGCCACCGGGTGGCGGTGGGGCACCGGGGCATTCGTCATCCTCTTCTCGAGAGACAACGCTATCGGAGAGACAACGCATGCCGGCCGAAAAGGTTGGCTTTCGGTAGAGGCTGCGGTCTCGGCAGGGCGTGGCGCACGTACATCAAAGTTAAATGCGCGAATGCTGCCGGAGTGCTAGTCGCTCGCAGCTTGGGGGCACTCTACGAGGAGAGTCCCATGGAAATTCGAGATCTGATCGGCACACTGTCCAGGTCATTTCTGCGCCAGGGTGCCCGGCGTCCGTGGCCGATCCAGTCTTTGCGCGCCGGCGTGCCGCTCAGGCCGCGTCCGCGCCCGCCGTACCGCCCGCAGCCGCCCAGCCGGCCGGCGAGCAATTAGCTTGCCGCTTATTCAGCGCCTGCCTGTGCAACCGGTCGGCGGCATCCTCGTTATGACGATCCAAAAACATGTGGTGGCAACGATGAGACCCTTTCGGACCAACAATCATCTTTTCATTCTGGCGGCAGCGGCGGTGACCGCGGCGCCCTTCGCGGGCCTCGCCTGGCGGGCTCAACAGTGGCTTGGATGGTGACCGGGGATGAGTAGATTCCTGCCGCTCACCATCCGCTTCGTCACTGGCGGCTCAATGGTGGTTTCGTCGATCGCCGACGCAAGGAAGGCCTTGGACGGAGCCTGGAAGAACAAGGAAGCGCCCGACTATTTGGCGGCGGCGCGGCTGGTGGACGACGCCATGGCGGGCATCTGCCGTCCGGCGGTCGCCTTCGACGCTTTCAAGCAGGCCGCCGCCCGGCAGGGCCTGCTGAGGACGGCCGACCCGAGCGCGGCACTCTCGATGCTCGACTCGCTGTGGTCTGGCGACGACCAAGGGCCGCCGCGCTGACGCGTTCTCACCTTGGCTCGTTCCTCATGCTGAGATAGGTCGGGTCGAATTCCGCAATGGCGACCAGGCGGTTCCAGTCGAGGATGTCGATCAGGTGGTTGGTCCAGTTGATGACGTTCATGCGGCGCAACGTGCCGATGACCCGATTCATATGGACGACGGAGAGACCGAGCACATCGGCGAGTTCGGCCTGCGAAAGCGGCAGATTGAAGCTCATGACCCGCGTCTTCTTCACGGCCTGCAGCCTGACGAAGAGTTCGCATATCAGATGCGCCAGATGCGCGGTCTTGGAGCGGCGTCCCATGGCCACGATCCATTCCCGGTGGATGGCGCCGTCCACCAGCGTGTCCAACCACAGCAGCCTCGTCAAATGCGGGGCCTTTTCGGTGATTTCCCGCAACTTGCTGTGCTCCGCAGCGATGATATGGCAGGGCGACAGCGCGACGATGCCATGGTCCATGGTCTTCAGGAGAAAAGCGTGCAGATCGACGAAATCGCCGGCAACATGGAGCGCAGTGAACTGCCGGCCGCCGTCCTCCAGCACCTTGTAGCGCGCGGCAATCCCGTCGACGATGAGGGTGCTGAAAGTCGGCCTTGATCCTTCGGCGACGAGATCCTCGCCAGCGACGAAATACTTCTCCACCGATGTGGCGCTGGCCAGCAACGCCTTCTCGCTTTCGGAGAGAGCATCGTGCTGACCCAGGTTCAGATAAAGGGGTTCCAGCATGCGCGGCCGCCCGTTGTGATTTTGCAAGGGCCTAACGTTGTAGAGCCGGGCCGGGTTGCAGCGGACCACCACACCGCCGGCCGCCGGCAAAGCAGTCCCCGGCCAAGACGGTCCTTTGGAACCATGATCGCGCGCAGGGATTGAACGTCCAGGTTGCGGCGGATGCTTTCGCGGATGGAACGCTTCTACTTCGATTTGTACAACACCGTGCACACGCAAATGGACAGCGAGGGGCAGCTCTTCTCCTCACCAGAAAACGCGCGAAAGGAGGCGCTCAGGATCTTGCAGGATGTCGCGCGCGACGAGATGCCGAACAGTGATAACCTCAAGATCACCATCAAAATGCGCACCGACAAGAGAGGCCAGATATTCGAGGCGTCCCTTACAGTCAATTCCGCCTGGAGCTGACCACGGAAAGCGCCAGCCGAGAGAAGCCGCGGCCCGAGCAACCATCCCGCCCGCGGCCGTTCCGCCTGTGGAGTACAAAGCATGTTCGGCGGTTTCGAAAGCGCGGAAGTCGATACGGGCGCGGCACGGACATTCATCCGGACTGCCGGCAGCGGCCCGGCGCTGCTCCTGCTGCACGGCTTCCCCGAAACGCATCTGATGTGGCGCGACGTGGCGCCGAAGCTGATCGACCGCTTTAGCGTCGTCTGCGCCGACTTGCGCGGCTACGGCAAAAGCTCCTGTCCGCCATCCGATCCGGATCATGCGCCCTACGCCAAGCGCGCCATGGCTGCCGACCTCGCGGCGCTGATGACGAAGCTCGGCTTTGCCCGCTTCATGGTTGCCGGCCACGATCGCGGTGGGCGCGTTGCGTATCGCCTGGCGCTGGACCACCCGGACCGCGTCGAGAAGCTTGCCGTGCTCGACATCGTACCCACCGCCGATGTCTTGGACAGGGCCGACGCCCGGCTGGCGCTGGGCTATTGGCCCTGGTCGCTCTTGGCGCAAGCCGAGCCGCTGCCGGAGACGATCATGACGGCGGCCGCGGATGCGATCGTTGACAACGCGCTGGCTGGCTGGGGTTCCTCGCCTGCCGCCTTTCCCGCCGAGGTCCGGCAGGCTTATGCCGAGGCCTTGCGCGATCCAGCCCACGCGCACGCCATCTGCGAGGAATACCGTGCGGCAGCGACGCTCGACCGTGAGCACGACCAGGCCGACCGCAAAGCCGGCCGGCGCATCGGCTGCCCGATGCTTGCGCTATGGAGCGGACATGGCGCGCTCGCCGAATGGTACGCGCGAGAGGGCGGTCCGCTGGCACTGTGGCGGGAGTGGGCCGACGACGTCAGCGGCGGGGTCAGCGGCGGGACGATGCCCGGCGGGCATTTCTTTCCCGAAGAAGCCCCGGCCGAGACAGCCGCAAGGCTCGGCGAGTTTTTTGCCGGCTACAGGCCGTAGGCCAGGGTGAGGTAGATCGCCGGCGCAACGATCAGGCAAAGCGCCATCACAATCACCACGGCATTGCCAAGGCGCTCGGCGCGCCTGGCGATGTCGGTGACATCGTCGTCGTCGTTGAGGAATTGGAGAATCGAGGTGTCGGCGAGGACGGAGAGGCGATTGTCGTTCGCGGGCAGGCTTTCGGGCTCTCGCAGATTGGGCTTGGCAGAAATAAAGGTCAAAACGTCGTCTCGCTTTCGAAGCCGGCCGCGCGACTTCCTGGTTCCAATGATTGTGGATGCTATTGGATGCCCGCCATTTGCGCGGAAACGGCGGGCACCCAAAACGGCGCCGATGAAGGGGACTTCGTCGACGACCGCTACCAACTCGAAGCCTCCGCTTTGGTTGCCGTCGAGGGCCCAATGCGCGAGCCACTCCGACTTCAGTCGTAGTAAAGATACCGACCGTGGCCCCGGGCCCTGGCGCCCGCGCGGACCGGCGACGCACGACAAGGCTGTTGCGGCATGGTCGGGCTAAAAGGATTCACGAAATATTTCGTGGGGGAACATCGATCGCGGGCAGCGGTTCTCATTACTCAAGGCGGTCGAACCTCCTTGAATCAAACCCCGAAGACCAATCCCCAACAACGGAGCTGCAGATATGCCTAATCAAGGCGGAACTCACCAACAGCACGTCAGAGCAGGCCAGCAGAGCCACAAGAACCGCGACGATCAGCGCCGCGGCCAGCAGCAGGCCGAGGACCGCAACATGCGTCAGCAGGATTCAGGTCAGCACCGGGGCGGCAGCGGCAACTTCGCCGAAGACCGCGAACGTGCATCCGAAGCCGGCCGCAAGGGCGGCCAGCGCTGAGCTTTAAGCAGGCGTCCCGCGATCCCTTCGCGGGACGCCGCCCAGAACATCCAATTTGGAACTTCTTCCCCTCCCCCTGGTTCCTCCGAAACCCCGGCGGCTCGGCCGTCGGCAGGACGTTTGAACGGAGGCAACAATGTCCGTGCGCACACTTCACCCCGAACGTGTCGATGAGACACGTATGCAGGCCTATTCGACCTTCGCTCCGCTGCTCATCACCGCCCTGAGCCAGAAGCTGGCGCGCTGCCAAGGCAAGAGCGAGATGGACAAGGTCGAGGCGTCCCTCATCCGCGTCATCGAAGAAGCGGACGTCGTTACGGGAGACGTCGAGGCAATGAAGGAGTTCGCGATCGAACTCGTCGTGTCCACGATGCGCAATGTGCGCGAGCATCCCGACGCCAAACAGGATGTGGAACAGATCGACGGCCGCCGCACGCAAGGACGCTCGGAGAACCCGGACACGCTGGAAGAACAATTGCAGTCCGGTCTCGAAGACAGTTTCCCGGCGAGCGATCCCCCCGCGGTCGTCTCCACCGCCATCAGCGGTGGCGCGAAGGACATCGTCGGCACCGACGAAGTGCTGCGCCGCAAGAAGGAAGCTGCCGAGCGCGGGCACGAAAACGAGAAGGCATAGCCTCAGCCCCGCACGACCGCAGCCGCCCGTTTCAGGCGCCCTGCCTCATCGCGGTCCAGCTCGGCGAAGGAACCAGTCCTTTCGCCAAGGGTTGGTTATCGGAAGGAGAAAACGATGGATAAAAGCAAACTTCCACATCGCCCGGGCGCTGGCCGAACGGCACAAGACGCAAGGCTGCCGACCAAGGGCGGCGACGATCCGGACGTGCGGTTCCTGGCCGAGAACACCGACCTTTCACCGAAGCAGGCGCGCGAGCTGATCCGCGAGCACGGGCATGACCGCGACAAGCTGCTTGAAATCGCACGAACCATGAAGGCCGAGGGCTGACCGGCTCTCTGAAAGCGAGGCAACGATGAGCAACTCACCCCGTACGGGACGTCCAGGCACATCCGATCAATGGCCACGTTGGGAAGGTCCGAAAGCCAATCGGCCGAGAGGCTATCTGCCAGCCAAGGACGATCCCGACAAGGATCGCGACGCGGCCGGCGAGAACAACCAGGACCCCGAGCGGTCCGATCTCGGCGACGCGGTCAAAACGAAGAAGGAGCCGTAGGGCGGCTCCTCTCAGCCCAACAGGAGAAGAAAAAATGCCACGCGGAGACAAATCGAAATACACCGACAAGCAGGAGCGCAAGGCCGACCATATCGCCGAGGGCTACGAAAAGCGCGGCGTCTCCGAGAAGGAAGCCGAGCGGCGGGCCTGGGCGACCGTCAACAAGGACGATGGCGGCGGCAAGAAGGCGGGCGGCTCGGGCCGCGGCAAGCACACCGGCCATCCGGCAGCGCACAAGGGCGGCAAGGCCGGCGGCAAAGCGTCAAGCTCGCGCTCGGCGGCCGAGCGTTCTGCTTCCGCCAAGAAGGCGGCGGCGACGCGCAAACGCAACGCGGAGCACCACGCCCAACATTAGGCGGGAGCTTGGCGGGGGTTCGCCTTCTCCCTTGCCGGAGACCGGCGGATCCGAGACGATAGAACGAAACGAGGCGCTGGGAAACTGGCGCCTCATTGCCGCGCGGCGGTCCTTCCAGCAACATCCGGACGCTTCGCGGCCACCTTCCCCCTCAACGGAAAAGGGAAATCTAAAGCGGCATCTCCGAAGTCTGCTTGACCGTCTGGCTGGGCACGTCGGTCTTGACGTTCTGCACCCCCTTGATGCGACTTAAGTGCTCCGACTGGAAGCGGCGATAGTCCTCGATGCCCGCCGCCACAACCCGCACCATAGCGTCGCAATCGCCCAGCATCAGATAGCATTCCAGCACCTCGGGCAGCTTGGCCACCTCCCTGGCGAAATGCTCGATCGTGTCCTCGTCCTGCTGCTTCAGCCAGATGCGAGTGAAGAAGGTATGACCGCGACCGATCTTGGCCGGGTTGAGCACCGCGACATAGCGGTCGATGACGCCAGCCTCCTCCAGCAATTTTACGCGCCTGAGACAGGGTGACGGCGACAGGCCGACCTCTCTCGCAAGATCGTTGTTGGCCATGCGCCCGTCGCGCTGCAGGGCGCGCAGGATCCGCTTGTCGATCTCATCCAGCTTCATGGCGTCTGATTCCAATATTGGCTTAATTCTCGCTATCCAATGCCAAACCTTGGCAGAAACGGCGCATCTTCGCAACCCGATTGCGGAGCATTTCGGCTATGGTGGCCAGCGATAACCGACCATCGAGCAACCGGAGAAGGCCGCCCCGCAAGGCTGGCCGAGAAGAGCCATGAGCGTTTCCGAGATAACCCTGGGCCACCCTCCCGCCGAAGCACGCGGCGCCGAATTCCGGCGGGGCGCCGCCGCCTCGACGCCGGTGCTGCTTGGCATTGTCCCCTACGCACTCGTGCTGGGCGCGCAGGCGGCGCAGAAGGGCTTGAGCATCGTCGAGGTGCCGTTGATGACGGGCCTCAACTTCGCCGGCGGCTCCGAATTTGCCGCCATCCAGCTCTGGACCTCGCCGCCGCATGTGCTGTTGATCGCCGCCATCACATTGCTGGTCAACAGCCGGCATTTCCTGATGGGCGCGGCACTTGCGCCGTTCCTGCGCCACCTGCCCAAGCGCAAGGCGTTCCCCGCGCTGTTCTTGATGTGCGACGAGAGCTGGGCGCTCGGGCTCGCCGACGCGAAGCGCCGCGCGGCAGGCGGGCTGCGGCCAGCCTTCAGCCTCGCCTATTATGCGGGAACTGCCCTTCCTTTCTATCTTGCCTGGGTGATTTTCACGACCTGCGGAGCGGCGCTCGGGCCGGTGCTTGGCAACGTCGAGCGCTACGGCTTCGCCATGGCCTTTCCGGCAGTGTTCCTGGTGCTGCTGCGCGGCATGTGGAAGGGTTTTGCCGCGGCGCGCCCCTGGCTTGTCAGCCTAGTGGTGGCGGCGGCAACTTATCTGGTCGTTCCGGGCGCCTGGTACGTGGCGACAGGCGCGCTCTCCGGGTTGGTGTCCGCCTGGCTTCTGGCAGGTGAGAAATGATCGAGCCCTGGACCGTCCTCGCCATCCTCGCCATGGCCGGCGTCACCTATTTGACGCGGATCGGCGGCTATGTCGTGCTCAGGAACCGCACGCTCAGTCCACGCGCCACCGCCGTGATGGAAGCCGCGCCCGGCTGCGTGCTGATCTCGGTGATCGCGCCCGACTTCGTGTCGAAGAATCCGGCCGATCTGGCGGCGCTCGTCATCACATTGCTCGCGGCGACAAGACTGTCGATGCTGCCGACGGTGGTCATCGGCGTGGCTTCGGCCGGGGTATTGCGGTGGGTGATGGGGTAAACGCCGGCGGCCCCCCTCTGCCATGCCGGGGCATCTCCCCCAAGGAGGAGATTGGCTCTCCATCGCATCAACTGCCGTAGACCCCAATTTCGCCAGACGCGATCGAAGCGGTTTCGTTGATCCAGCCCAGATGCTTTTCCAGCGCCGGTCCAGCGGGTCGGGGTCCTGCGGGTCGATGATCGCGGGACCATTGTATCGGGCGAAAATGCCGAGCTGATCCAGGCCGAGCTGCTGTTCGATCTCGGCAATCGCGGAGGGTGCTCGCAATTTTAGCCGTGGCTTAATTTGCGACACCCACCCGGGCTTGTGGCTTCTCAGCCGCGGCCCGCGCCACGATCGCCTCCAGCGGCTCTGGCCGGTGCAGGAAATAGCCTTGGCCATAGCCGACGCCCATGCCGACGAGGATCTCCAGCGCGCTTTTCCCCTCGACCTTCTCGGCCACGACGGCGCAGCCCATCGAG
>NZ_RZSN01000213.1:0-8515 GCF_003997315.1 Mesorhizobium sp. M1A.F.Ca.IN.020.04.1.1 | reverse complement strand
CCGCGGCCCGCCACCGCCGAACCCGCCGCCGCTGTCGCTGCGCTCGTCCTCGATATTGTCGCTCTGACGGCGGCCTCTCCAAAGCATGGCAACTTCCTCGCAATGCAGATGTTCTGGAAGGTCCGGCCGAAGACCGCCCCCTTCAGACAATTATCGCAACGGTCACGCCGAGTCACAGCATTTTTGCTGACCAAAAGACCGCGCGTCCGGCTCCAGATGGGAGGAGAATTCAGAGCTTTTGTTTCGACCGGTTTCGGCCTCGGTCTTTGCGCTCGTCACGAGCCGCCGCCTGTCTCAACCCGTTGGCCGCTTGCTAGCCCTTCGTGGTCCGTGCCTGTTCAACGCCCGTCGCTTCCTCCCTTCCACGCGATCATCGCGCAACGTCAGGAGCAACGTGCGTACCGTTCGGCGGTTCCAGCGACTCGTCGGTCGGGAAGTTTAACGCTGGCGGGGCTCAGCGTGTCGTCATCGCCCTGCGAAATGCATCCAGCGTCTCGGCGCTGACATGGTGCTCGATGCCCTCGGCATCGATCCGTGCCGTCTCGGGGCTGACACCGAGCGAGCGCAGGAAGGCTTCGACAGTCTCGTGACGGATGCGGCTCTCCTGCGCCACCTTGCGACCGGCGTCCGTGAGAAACACCCCGCGATAGGGTTTCCTGGACACCAGCCCGTCGGCGCAGAGCCGTGTCAGCATTTTTGCCACGGTGGGTTGCGCGACGCCAAGCCTGGCCGCGATATCGACCTGACGGGCCTCGTTTCCGTCCTCGATCAGATCGGCGATCAGCTCGACATAGTCCTCGACAAGCGCGCTGCGGCGCGCTTCGCGGGTCTGCCTGAACCCTTCCGAATGGATTTCGGCATCAGGAAGCGGCTTTTCGCGTCGAACTGGTCTGTTCCTCAGCGCCAATACGCGCTCCTTCATGGCTGAATCGGCTCCGCACTCATAGCACGGACCGTGGTGCCCTGGCCGTTTATTTGCATTCCCGGGTCGGCGCAACCCGGCGTTTGCTGCTGCACGCGGCGCCCTATCGGCGTGCATCACAAGAGCTTGAACAATGAAGTATAGCCTGTTGCATAATGTTCAGCCTTAGCATACATAGTGGCGATCCTCGATACCCTTCCAGCGGACCCCCCGATGTCAGAAGCAGTGTCCCGTCCCTCGTGGCAATTTGCCCGCTCCGATGAGACTGAGCAGCCCAGTCTGCGCGAGGTCAATGCCTCGATCAGGGTGCCCGACACCGGTCTCTGGTTCCGCCGCCTGTTCGCCTTCATGGGTCCCGGCTATATGGTCTCGGTCGGCTATATGGACCCGGGCAACTGGGCGACAGACCTCGCCGGCGGCGCCCAGTTCGGCTACACGCTGCTTTTCATCATCATGCTGTCGAACCTGATGGCGATCCTGTTGCAGGCACTGGCCGCCCGCCTCGGCATCGCCACCGGCCGCGACCTCGCGCAGGCCTGTCGCGCCTATTATCCGCGTCCGGTAAATTTCCTGCTCTGGATCGCCTGCGAACTGGCGATCATCGCCTGCGACCTCGCCGAGGTGATCGGCACGGCGATTGCGCTGCAGCTCCTGTTCGGCATCCCGCTGATCGGCGGCGCCGTCCTCACCGCGCTGGACGCCTTCCTTGTGCTGCTGCTCATGAACAGGGGCTTCCGTTATCTCGAGGCGTTCGTCGTCGCGCTCCTGATCATCATCTTTGGCTGCTTCGCCATCCAGATCTTCGTCGCCGCCCCGCCCGCAGGCACAATCCTGCATTCGATGTTCGTGCCGTCGTCCCAGATCGTCACCAACCCGACGATGCTCTACATCGCCATCGGCATCATCGGCGCCACCGTGATGCCGCACAATCTCTACCTGCACTCCTCGATCGTGCAGACCCGCGCCTATGAGCGCACCGATGCCGGCAAGCGCGACGCCATCAAATGGGCGACCACGGACTCGACCATCGCGCTGATCCTGGCGCTGTTTGTCAACGCGTCCATCCTGATCGTCGCGGCAGTGGCCTTCCACGGCACCGGGCACCAGGATGTCGCCGAGATCGGTCAGGCTTTCGAATTGCTGTCGCCGCTGTTGGGCTTGAGCATTGCCTCGATCCTGTTCGCGGTCGCGCTGCTCGCCTCCGGGCTCAACTCGACGGTCACCGCCACGCTTGCCGGCCAGATCGTGATGGAAGGCTTCCTGCGTCTGCGCATTCCGCAATGGGCGCGCCGCCTGCTGACGCGCGGCCTTGCCATCGTCCCCGTCGTGATCGTCACCGCGCTCTACGGCGAAAAGGGCACGGCCCAGCTCCTGGTCTTCAGCCAGGTCATCCTGTCGATGCAGTTGCCCTTCGCCGTTGTGCCGCTGGTGCAGTTCGTCTCGGATAAGAAGAAGATGGGCAGTTTCGCCATCTCGCGCGGCGTCGCCGCACTCGCCTGGGTAGTCGCGGCGATCATCCTGGTGCTCAACTTCAAGCTGCTCTTCGACACATTTGCCGGCTGAGTTCGAGCCGCGACATCCCGGCCGGCCGCGCTATCTTCTGAAAGCATGACCGTTTCGGACGACGCCCGAAAATTCTACGCCAAACTGATGGCCGCGCATGCGCGCTCCGCCGATCCCCGCATCGAGGAGGCGTTCGCCTCCGTGCCGCGCGAGGCCTTTCTCGGCCCTGGACCTTGGACAGTCTTTGCCGGCGACGGAGCGTTCAAAACCCCGACTGCCGATCCAAGCTACATCTACCAGAACGTGCTGGTGGTGCTCGATGCCGACAAGGGCATCAACAACGGCGAACCGGTTCTGCACGCCATGTGGATCGGCAAGGTCGAACCGAAACCCGGCGAAGCCGTCACCCATATCGGCGCCGGTACCGGCTACTATACCGCGCTGCTGGCAAGGCTGGTCGAGCCCAGTGGCAGCGTCACCGCCTTCGAGATCGAAGCGGATCTCGCCGCGCAAGCCAAGGTGAACCTCGCGGCCTATGGCAATGTCGAGGTCGTTGCCGGCGACGCTGTCGCCGGCCCGCTACCGCCCTCCGACATCATCTATGTCAATGCTGCCGTCATTGCCCCGCCCCCTGCGTGGCTGAGGGCGCTCAGGCCCGGCGGCCGGCTGATCTTCCCCTGGCGGCCGGCGCAGCGTATCGGCCTCGCCGTGCTGGTCACCCGCATGCAGGCGGGGTTCGCCTGCCGGCCCTTCATGGGTTCCTGGTTCATCCCTTGCGTCGGCGCCTCCCTCGCCGGCCCGGAGGCAAGAGTGCCAACCCGCGAACGCGCCAGCCGCACGCGCTCGATCTGGCTGACCGAAGACAAGGCGCCCGATCGAACCGCCACCGCCGTGTTCGGCGATGTCTGGTTCTCGTCCCGCGCCATGCGCGCCGACAGCGAACGATAGAAATCTGCGGAAGCCTGTGTCGGAACGCAGGCTTGTCGCCCGTCCTTAGGACGAAATCCGGCCGCGACGGCGCGGATCACGAAAAGGGAGAAGACAGATGCGCAAGACCATCGCCGCCACATTCGTCAGCCTCGACGGCGTCATGCAGGCGCCAGGCGGCCCGGAAGAGGACCCGGTCGGCGGCTTTCAATTCGGCGGCTGGACCTTCCATTACTTTGACGAGGTGGCGGGCGAGGCAATGGACGAATTGTTCTCCAAGCCCTTCGCCCTGCTGCTCGGTCGCAGAACCTATGACATCTTCGCCGCGTACTGGCCGTATCAGAAAGATCCGATCGCAGATGCCTTCAACCCGGCGACCAAATATGTCGCGACGCATCGGCCGGATAGCCTGACCTGGCAGAACACGCAGCCGCTTGGACCAGACGTCGTTGCCAGGCTCAGGCAGCTCAAGCAGGAAGACGGACCCGATCTGCTCATCCAGGGTTCGGGCAATCTGATCCAGACCCTGCTCGCCAATGGGCTGATCGACGAGATCCGGTTGATGATCTTCCCGCTGTTGCTGGGCAAGGGAAAGCGCCTGTTCGGCGATGACGCGATGCCCGCCGCCTTCAAGCTCATCAAGTCGCAAACCACCAGCACGGGTGTCATCATGGCGACCTATGAACGTGGCGGCGGCGTCAAGACCGGATCTTTTGCGACAGAGCAGCCTTCCGAAGCCGAGCTCGAACGGCGCAAGAACTGGAAGTAGCGCCAAGGTTCCTCGCCCCCAAAGCGGGGGCGAGGAACGAAAAGTGTCGCTCACGCTGCCCGGCGATGCCGCGCCAGACCCTCGCGGATATGAGTGGCGAATGCCTCTGCCGTCCGCGTCACTGTATGCTTCGGCAGGTGCAGGTTGACGGAAAAATTCGGCAGCGCCGGTAAGTCGGCGTCGGACAGGATGTCGAGGTCGGCCGGAACCGTCGAGGCGAGCCAGGTGGTCACCGCAAGGTCCGACCGTACCGTTGCGGTCGTTGCGTCGATGTTGCCGTTCTCGAACACGGTGCGCCAATCGAGCCCGTGCGTGCCGAGCGCCGCCAGCACCGCGGGACGGAAGGCGCAGCTATCCGCGACCATGGAGACCGGCAAAGGCCGCTTCAAGCGCGCCGAGCCGCCTCTGGCACCGACCCAGACCAGCCGGTCGACCAGTAGGCACTCGCCGGCCGTCGGACCGGCCCGCTCCTCGATGACGGCAAGGTCGATCGTCCCTGCCGCCAGCGCCGCCGCGAGTTCCGGCGAAGAGGCGCAGACCAGCGAAATCTCCACCTGCGGATAGGCTTCAGCGTAGGTTTTCAAAACAGGTTGCAGCAATGTGCCGACAAGATCGTAGGGCACGCCGATCCGCACCCCGCCGGCGACCGCCTTGCCGCTTATCTCCGCCAGGATCTCGTCATTGAGCCGCAAGAGACGCCGGCCCTTGTCGAGCAGCCGTTCGCCCGAACGCGTCAGTCTCAAGCCGCGGCGGTCGCGCTCGAACAACATCTGGCCAAGGATCTCCTCCAGCCGCTTGATCTGCTGGCTGACGGCGCCCTGGGTCAGATTGAGGGCGTTGGCCGCGGCCGTCATGCTGGCTTTGTCGGCCGTCGTCACGAAGGTGCGGACAAGTGTGGTGTCGAGATCGCGGAACATCGCTGCATTATAATCACTAATGCAGACCATATCCAACATTGCATTTACTGATAGCGCCCAGCGCCTAACATGCAGGCTCCTTCCACCGTGGAGGCTTTGGATGACCGAAACCATCATCCCCCTTGTCCTGTTCGCGTTGATCTCGACCTCGACGCCCGGCATCGCCACGACGCTGTCGACGGCATCCGGGGCGCAGTTCGGCTTTCGCCGATCGGTGCCGCTGATGGCCGGCAGCGCCGCGGGACTGGCGTCAGTAGCGGCGGCGGGTGCTGCCGGCCTGGCCGGGCTGATCGCCGCCGTCCCCTCGCTCCAGCTTGCGATGAAGATCGCCGGCTCGCTCTATCTGATCTGGCTGGCGATCAGGATCGGCCGCAGCGGCCCGCCCAAGCTCGACGTGAGCATGGCTAGGCCGAACAGCTTCTTCGGCGGCGCCGGGATTCAGTGGATGAATCCCAAGGGTTGGGCAATGGGCCTGGGTGCGGCCGCTTCCTTCGCGGCGCTTGCCGACGGCCCCTTGCAGTTGGCATTGCTGCTCGGCGCCGTGTTCGGCCTTGCCGCGGCCGTCTCGCTGTCGCTCTGGTGCGTAGCCGGCACGCTGCTGGCACGTTTGCTCCGAACCGAGCGGCAATGGCGCGCGCTCAACATCGTGCTTGGCCTGCTGCTGGCCGCCTCCATCCTGCAGATGTGGCGGCCAGCCTGAGACCGGCAAGTCCTTCAGGTTTGCGAAGTCTATTCCGCCGGCATGGCGACCGGGCGGGCGAGCGCGCGACCCGCGAGCACCACACCCAACCCGACGATCGGGAATACAGCCGCGACCAGACCGAGATCGGCCGGCGCGCCGAAGCGCAGCACCGCGCCCCCGACCACCGCGCCAAGGGCGACGCCGAAATAGAGCGCCGAGGCGTTGAGCGAGAGCACGATCGGGGCGGCATCGGGCGCTATTTTGATGATCCGGCTCGCCTGGGCCGGCGGGAAGGCCCAGCCGACGATGCCCCACGGCACCATCATGCCCATCAGCGCCGGCCCGGCGATCGAATGCGGCAGGAAGGTCGGGATCAGCGAGAGGGTAACGAGCATCGCTGCGCTCAGCCCCAGCGACCAGCAAACCGTGCGCGCCGCGCCGAAACGGTCCGCCGCCTGGCCGCCGGCGATGTTGCCGATGACGGCGCCAACGCCGAATGCGAGCAGCATGCCGGGAAGCGCCAACGGACTGAGGCCGCCGCCCTCGATCGCCAGAGGCGCGATGAAGGCAAAGACGGTGAAGGCGCCGACCAGCGCCAGCACGGTCGTGACCAGGATCGGCAACACGCCGGGACGGACCGCCGCCGCGAGCCGCGCCTTGAGCGGCAGCCTGGTGCCGACAATGCCGCGCGGCAGCCGCCACCACAGGATCGCCCCGGCAAGCGCGCCGAGGCCGGCAATGGCGAAGAAGGTGCCGCGCCAGCCGGCAATCGCCGCCACCAGCGCGCCGAGCGGCGCGCCGACCGCGACCGCCACCGTGGTGCCGCCAACCACGACCGCGATGGCGCGGGCCCTGTGATGGTCGTCGACCAGCGCCACGGCGGTGCCTTGCGCGGTTGCCGCGAACAGGCCGGACGACAGCGCCATGACGATGCGTGCTAGGAGCAGCAATTCGAATGACGAGCTTAGCGCCGCGACAATATTGCCGATGACGAAGAACACCAGCGTCCACAGGATGACGCGCCGCCGGTCCCACTCGCCGGTCAGCGTCGCCAGGATCGGCGCGCCGATCGCATAGGCGAGCGCGAAGGCGGTGATCAGCGAGCCGGCGAGCGGAACGGAGATGCCGGCATCCGCGGCGATATCGGGAAGAAGGCTGGAGATGACGAAGCCTTCGGTCGAGATCGCAAACGATCCGAGCGCAAGCCAGAAGATCCGCTTGTCCATGGGATATGTCCAATTGTTCAAAAGTTATTGAACAATTGGACATGAAGGGGCATGATGTCAACGGAACTTGGGCAAATTAGCGGAACCCTGCTGACAGCCCTGTGTCAGGACGGCGTAGAAACCGGGAAGCTGCGTAACCAAGCAAGAAGCGGAGACGCGTTGAAGTTGGTGCCGTTTGCGCTTAATTCTCAGCCATGACCTTGCCTCATCCGACCGCCGATCAGATCAGCCTGCCGATCGTGCTTGCCGTGCTCGGCGACCCGACCCGGCTGGCAATCGTGCGCTTTCTCGCCAGCAAGGAAGGCGTGCCGATGAACTGCGGCAAGTTCCTCGACCTCGCCTCCAAGACCAATCTCAGCTACCACCTCGCCAAGCTGCGCGAGGCGGGCGTCACGCGCACCGAAGCGGTCGGCACCAGCCGGCTGATCACCCTGCGCCGCGACGACCTCGACAGGCGCTTTCCCGGCCTGCTCGACAGCGTGATCGCGGCCGCCGGCGAGGACAAGGCGCTTCCAGCGGTCGGCACCGCCGATGCGGAGATCGACGCCTGATGCGCATTGCCGTTCTGGCCGATATCCATGGCAACGTGCTGGCCCTCCAGCCTGCCGGATCGCGTTGTGCGGCAATAGCCATCGCAGCGAGCTCATCCGCATTCCCGCCGGCGCATGTCTCTGAGCAGGACAGCCGGCATGCGCGCTACGGCATCGTCGAGATGGATGCCTCCCGGCCGCTCCGAGGCGATCGCCATCGCCTACGACCATGAAGCTGCCGCAAAGCAGGCCGAACAAGCGGACGACTGGAATGGGCGCACGCGCCGCGGACCGGATTTATAAAGATTGAGCGAAGCTCATATCCATGATTGAGCGAAGCTCATAATCTGATTGAGCGGAAACGCCAGGATTGCAGTGCATTAAGGATGAAGCGTAAAGTCACGCTCCGATCGACATTGCTGATCGCCGCTCCTTTGCTGCTGGCCGCCGTGCCGGCTTTGGCCCAGGACGCGCCAGCCACGATCATTTCAATCATCGGCGGCCTTGCGCCGGACGATCTCCTCAACATCCGCGCCACCGCTTCACCAGATGGAAAGGTCGCGGCGCGCCTGCCCAACGGCGCAGCCGTGAAGAATTACGGCTGCAAGACCGTCAATAACTATCCCTGGTGCAAGGTCGAGGACACGCAGGACGCGCATATCGTCGGATGGGCGCCGGCCCGCTATCTCAGCCCCAACAACCCGGCCCCGGCGCCCGAGGATGCAGCCGTGCCGGCAACTGAAGCCCGCCCGCCACAGGAAGCGAACGCGCCCGAGCCCTCTGAAGAACCGCAGCCGGACATCGCCGCGCGCCTGGGTCGCAGCGAGCCGGCCGATCCGCCGTCCGCGGCCGATATCAGCGCCGTCGCCATGCAGGATGCCTACGCCCTCGCCTTCGCCGCCTCGGCAATCACGGAGTCCGACACCCCTGCCCCAGACGCCGCCGACGGCATCCCCTGCGCGCGCCGGATCGGCCAGCCGATGACCCGCTGCCTGATCAGCGTCGCACATGAGGCCGGCGACAGCGTCGTGACCGTGAC
>NZ_RZSN01000212.1:0-8640 GCF_003997315.1 Mesorhizobium sp. M1A.F.Ca.IN.020.04.1.1 | reverse complement strand
TCTCGCCATGACGCACCCGTCGCCCGACGTTCCGGCTGCGCTGGGGCCGATCGCCGATGCGGGCGGCTTCGTCGCCGATGTCTATCGCGCAGATGCGCTCGACTCCATCGCTCCGCAAGCGTCGGTGCTGATCGTCGGCTCCGGCCTGACGTCGGCCGACACCGTAGCCGAGCTCGACCGCCGCGGCCATCGCGGCCGCATCCTGGCGGTATCGCGTCATGGATTGCGCTCGCGCGGGCATCCGCAAATGCGCGGCGAGCCGTTCGGCGATTTCACGTCGAGGCCGGCCACGACTTCGCTAGCTTTGCTGGAGCGCGTTCGCTCGACGCTGGCGGCCGCGGACACCGACGGCGTCAACTGGCAATCGGTCTTCGACCAGTTGCGGCTGCAGGGACCAGCCATATGGTCCGCTCTCGCTCTGGATGAGCGCACCCGGCTGGTCCGCCGGCTGCGCGCGTTCTGGGACGTGCACCGGTTCAGAATCGCGCCGCAGGTCGAGGCAGTGCTAGATCGCCGCCACGCCGAGGGCACGTTCGACAACATCGCCGCGAGCCTGGTGGCCTCGAACGACGATGGAGACGATCTGGCCGTCACTTTGCGCCGGCGCGGCCAGAGGCAATTCGAGACGATGCATTTCGACGCCGTGATCAACACCACGGGGCCCGCGCATGGCAAGGCGCTGCACGCCAATCCGGCGCTGCGCTCGCTTGCCGATGCCGGCCTGATCCGGATCGACCGCCATGGGCTCGGGATAGAGACCGCGCCGGACAGCCGTGCCGTCGGTCCGGAGGGTAAGCCCCTCGATGGCCTGTTCGTCGCCGGCCCGCTGGCGCGCGGCACCTTCGGGGAGTTGATGGGCCTGCCGGAAGTGGCCCGTCACGCGCAGACGGTCGCCTCGCAGGTAGAAGCCCAACTCGGCGCCCCATCGGCGATCGCGGTCGCCCGCTGAAAATCCGCGACGAATGCGGGCGCGCAATTGGTATTTCCATTCGGGCGGCGCCACGAAAACGGAAAATCCTACTTTGTATATATAATCAGTAGACTAATAAATTTGCGACAGCTTCGGCCAACGCCGGATCGATTGTTGGGACAGGCCAAACCGGGAGATCTCCATGCCGCAGAATGATCGCGACGCAGTCAAATTCGCCTATTGGGTGCCGAACGTCTCGGGCGGCCTTGTCATCTCAAATATCGAGCAAAGGACCAACCATTCGGCCGAGTACAACCGCAAGCTGGCGCAGATCGCCGAGCAGGCCGGTTTCGATTATGCGCTGAGCCAGATCCGCTTCACCGCCGGCTATGGCGCCGACGAGCAGCATGAGTCGGTCTCGTTCAGCCACGACCTGCTCGCCGCCACCAAGACGCTGAAGGTGATCGCCGCGATTCTGCCTGGACCGTGGAACCCGGCGCTGGCGGCAAAGCAGCTCGCAACCATCAGCTACCTGACCGATGGTCGCGTCGCCATCAACCTTGTCTCCGGCTGGTTCCGCGGCGAGTTCCACGCCATCGGCGAGCATTGGCTCGACCACGACGAGCGCTATCGCCGCTCGGAAGAGTTCATTCGCGCGCTGCGCGGCATCTGGACCGAGGACAGTTTTACCTTCCGCGGCGATTTCTACCGCTTCAACCAGTATTCGCTGAAGCCGAAGCCGCTCAAGCCGCTGCCGGAGATCTTCCAGGGCGGTTCGTCGCGGGCTGCGCGCGACATGGCCTCGCGTGTTTCCGACTGGTATTTCACCAACGGCAACACGCCGGAGGGGATCGCCAAGCAGGTCGACGACATCCAGGCCAAGGCCAAGGCCAACAACCATTCGGTCAAGGTCGGCGTGAACGCCTTCGCCATCGTGCGCGAGACCGAGGAAGAGGCGAAGGCCGTGCTTGCCGAGATCATCGCCAAGGCCAATCCGGAGGCGGTCAATGCCTTCGGCCACGAGGTCAAGAACGCCGGCAAGGCCTCGCCGGAAGGCGAGGGCAACTGGGCGAAGTCGTCTTTCGACGATCTGGTGCAGTATAATGACGGCTTCCGCTCGAACTTGATCGGGACGCCGAGGCAGGTGGCCGAGCGTATCGTCGAGCTGAAGCGCGCCGGCGCCGATCTCATCCTGCTCGGCTTCCTGCATTTCCAGGAAGAGGTCGAATATTTCGGCAAGCATGTCATCCCGCTCGTCCGCGAGCTGGAAAACGCAGAGGCGGCGGCAGCACTGGCCGCCGAATAAATAGCGACTTCCGCCGGCCGGGTATGGTCCGGCCGGCCGACGCCTGTGAGCCGCGCGCTCCTTCGACGAGCGTGCGGGAGGGATTGTGCGTGCCTTCGGGTACAGTTGGGGACGATTGGAATGCCGATATCCAGCCACGCCTTTGGAGCGATCGAGGCTTCGGTCTACGCGCCGGAGATCCTTGCGCAAGGGCTGCCGGCCGGCCTGCGGCAAGTTCAAACGGACGGACCGCAGCCGACCGCAGCCGGCGCTTCCGCGGCGCTGCTTGCGCTGGAAGGCATCGGCCTGTCCTTCGGCGGCGTGGTCGCGCTGGCGGATGTCGACCTGTCGGTCCGCCCTGGTGAGATACGGGCGATCATCGGGCCGAACGGCGCCGGCAAAAGCTCGCTGATCAATGTGATCAGCGGCGTCTACCAGCCGGATCGCGGTCATGTCGCCCTCGATGGCAGGCGCTACACCCAGGTTCCCACGCAGCGGCTGGCGCGTCTGGGTGTCGCGAGGACATTTCAGAACCTCGCTTTGTTCAAGGGTCTCAACGTCCTCGACAACGTCGCGTCTGGTCTTGCCTATAAAGCCAGGTCCAACTTCGCCGGCCAGATCCTCGGGCTTGGCCGCTCGCGCCGCGAGCAGGCCGAGCAGCGCGGCCGCGCCGACCAGATCCTCGAGTTCCTGCACCTGACCGGGGTGCGCGACCGGCTTGCGGGCACCTTGCCCTACGGCCTGCAGAAGCGCGTCGAGCTTGCCCGCGCGCTGGTCGCCGAGCCGCGTCTGCTTTTGCTCGACGAGCCAATGGCCGGCATGACCGCCGGCGAAAAGACCGAGATGGCGGCCTATGTGCGCGCCGCGCGCGACCGCTTCGGCACCACTGTGGTGCTGATCGAGCACGATGTCGGCGTCGTCATGGGTCTGTCGGACCGCATCGCCGTGCTCGACTACGGGCGCAAGATCGCTGACGGCGCACCCGACGAGATCAGGAACGATCGGCGCGTCATCGACGCCTATCTCGGCGTCTCCTCCGACAATGAGGATGGGGCAGGCATATGATCGGCGATTTCGACTATCAGTTCTTCCTCGAGGTGCTGACCGGGGGCCTGCTTTCCGGTGTCATGTACTCGCTGGTCGCGATCGGCTTCGTGCTGATCTACAAAACCTCCGGAGTGCTGAACTTCGCGCAAGGGGCGTTGCTGCTGTTCGCTGCGCTCACCTTCGTCAGCCTGGCCGAACGCGGCGTTCCGTTCACGCTGGCGCTTGCCGTGACCTTCGCGATCATGGTGGCGCTCGGCATTGGCATCGAGCGCGCGGTGCTGAGGCCGCTCACCAACAAGCCGCCGATCACGCTGTTCATGGCGACGCTCGGCCTGTCCTACATCATCGAGGGCGCGGCCCAGCTCATCTGGGGCACGCAGGTGCATGGGCTCGAACTCGGCATCGAGGACGTCCCGCTGGAAGTTGGCGGCGTGCTGATCAGCCAGTTCGACATCTTCGCCGCCACGGTGGCCGCCGCCATGGTGCTGCTCTTGTCGCTGTTCTTCCGCTACACCCGCATTGGGCTGAGCTTCCGCGCCGTCGCCGACGACCAGTTCGCAGCGCTTGCCGTCGGTCTCAGGCTGCCGCTGATCTGGGCAAGCGTGTGGGCCGCCGCTGGGCTCGTTGCGCTGGTGGCCGGACTACTCTGGGGCGCGCGTCTCGGCGTCCAGTTCTCGCTGTCGCTGGTGGTGCTCAAGGCGCTGCCGGTGCTGGTGCTTGGCGGCTTCGATTCCATCCTCGGCGCGATTGTCGGCGGGCTTTTGATCGGCGCCAGCGAGAAGCTCGCCGAGGTCTATATCGGCGACTATTTCGGCGGCGGCATCGAAAGCTGGTTCGCCTATGTCGTGGCACTCGTCTTCCTGCTTATCCGCCCATCCGGCCTGTTCGGCCAGAGGCTTGTCGAAAGGGTCTGACGATGAGCGCCATCGCCACGCAACTGTCTCCGGCCGCCGCGCTGCCGAAATGGCTGGCGCCACTGCTCCTCATCGCCTTCGCCTATGTCGTCATCCCGCTGATCGGCAACTCCTACCTGTTCGAGGCGATCCTGCTGCCTTTCCTGGCGCTCAGCCTGGCGGGCGTGGGGCTGAACATCCTCACCGGCTATGCCGGCCAGGTGTCGCTCGGCAGCGCCGCCTTCATGGCGGCCGGCGCTTTCGCCGCCTATAATTTCAACCTGCGTATCGAAGGCCTGCCGCTCGTCGCCAGCATCATCCTTTCCGGCCTCGTGGCCGCCGCCATCGGTATCGTCTTCGGCCTTCCCAGCCTGCGGCTGCGGGGCTTCTATCTCGCGGTTTCCACACTGGCCGCGCAGTTCTTCGTGCAATGGGCGCTGACCAAGTTCAGCTGGTTCTCCAACGACTCGGCCTCGGGCGTCATCGACGCGCCCAAGCTTTTCATTGCCGGCTTCGAGTTCGAGGGCGCGGTCGGCCGCTATCTCTTCGCGCTCACCGTCGTCGTAATCCTGACTTTCCTCGCCTACCGGCTCGTCTCGTCGCAGACCGGGCGCAACTTCATCGCCATCCGCGACAACGAGACCGCGGCGCGCATCATTGGCATTCCGGTGCTGAAGACGAAGCTGCTCGCCTTTGCCATCTCGTCCTTCATCATCGGCGTCGCCGGCGTCATCTGGGCCTTCGCCTATCTGAGGACCGTCGAGCCGGCCGGCTTCAATCTCGACCGCTCGTTCCAGATCCTGTTCATCATCATCATCGGCGGCCTGGCTTCGATACGCGGCGCGTTCCTCGGCGCGGCGCTCATCGTGGTCTTTCCGCTGGCGCTGTCGCGCCTCGGCAATTTCGTACTCGGCGACGTGTTCGATTCCGGCGTGCTCGACATGAGCCAGCGCATCGTGCTCGGCGCCCTCATCATCCTCTTTCTGATCCTGGAACCGGATGGGCTGGTCGCCCTGTGGGACAGGGTTCGAAGACGGCTCCTGCTCGCCTGGCAATCGAGCTGAGCCGGCTCGGGGCAGCGGCTCCGACTAACCAGACATCGGAAAATGAACCAAAGGCCGAACAAGGCCGTACCGGGAGTACCTTAACCATGACTTTCCTAACCACAATAAAGGCGGTCGCGCTGTCGGCGGCACTGGCCGTCTCGGTGGCCTTGCCGGCCGCCCACGCCGACGAGCAGTATTTCCCGCTGCAGAGCTATCGCGTCGGGCCCTATGCGGCCGGCGGCACCGGCTTCTTCGGCGGTTTCATCGACTATCTCAACCTCATCAACACCCGCGACGGCGGCGTCAACGGCGTCAAGCTGACCTGGGACGAGTGCGAGACCCAGTATGAGGTCGAGCGCGGCGTCGAATGCTACGAGCGGCAGAAGAGCCATGCGGGCGCCGCTGCCTGGAATCCGCTGTCGGTCGGCATCGCCTATGCCATGATCGACCGTATCACCGCCGACAAGGTGCCGCTGATCACGGTCAACCACGGCCGCACCGACTCCACCGACGGGCGGGTGTTCCCTTACGTCTTCCCGCTGCTGCTCAACCCCTACAGCGAGACGTCCGGCATCGTGAACTACATCGCCTCCAAGGAAGGCGGCATCGACAAGCTGAAAGGCAAGAAGATCGTCGTGCTCTACCACGGCTCGCCCTACGGCAAGGAGACGATCCCGATCTATGAGCTGCTGGCTGAGAAGTACGGCTTCACCGTGCAGCAGATCGAGGTGCCTCATCCCGGCAACGAGCAGCAGTCGCAATGGCTGACGATCCGCCGCGCCAAGCCGGACTTCGTCGTGCTGCGCGGCTGGGGCGTGATGAACCCGGTTGCGCTGAAGACGGCGGTGAAGGTCGGCTATCCGGTCGACCACATCATCGGCAATGTCTGGTCGAATTCGGAAGAGGACGTCATTCCGGCCGGCGACGCCGCCAAGGGCTACACCGCCATCACCACGCAGGCTTCTGGCAACACCTATCCGGTGGTGCAGGAGATCGTGAAGACCGTTTACGGCGCCGGCAAGGGCAACCTCGAGGACAAGTCGCGGATCGGCTCGGTCTATCATAACCTCGGCATCGTCAACGGCATCCTCAATGTCGAGGCGATCCGCATCGCGCAGGAGAAGTTCGGCCATCGCACGCTGACCGGCGACGAGGTGCGCTGGGGCTTCGAGCACCTCAAGCTCGACCCGGCCAAGGTCGAGGCGCTCGGCGCCAAGGACCTGTTTCACTCCATCAATGTCAGCTGGGACAACCATGAAGGCGAAGGCTACGTGACCTTCCAGCAGTGGGACGGCAAGAAGTGGAACGTCGTCTCCGACTGGATCGCCCCCGACTGGGCGCTTCTGCGGCCGATCATCGAAAAGTCGGCCGAAGCCTATGCGGCAGAGAAGGGCATCAAGCCGCGCACCGCAGCCGATGCCGAAGCGGTGGCCGCCACCAACTGATCCAATGGACCGGGCGACGGATATACTCCGACGCCCGGTCATCCACTTCGCAGACATAAGGGAAGCGCGCGATGCCGGGCAATGACGTGATCCTCGCCGTGGACAATATCCACGCCACCTACAATCACGCCATCACGGCGTTGCACGGCGTCAGCTTCGAGATCAGGCAAGGCGAGATGCTGGCGCTGCTCGGCGCCAACGGCGCCGGCAAGACCGCCACGCTGAAAGCTGTCTCCAACCTGCTGCCGGCCGAGCGTGGCCAGGTCAATGCAGGCACCATCCGCTACGATGGCGGGGACGTCTCGCGGCGAAAGCCGGGCGATCTGGTGCGCGCCGGGCTCGTCCAGGTGCTGGAAGGCCGCCACTGCTTCAAGAGCCTGAGCGTCGAGGAGAACCTGATTTCCGGTGGCATCGGCCGGAGCGGCAGCCGCGCCGAGATCAATGGCGATCTGGAACGGGTCTATGCCTATTTCCCCCGCCTGCGGGAAAAGCGCCGGACCTTGTCGGGGCTGACCTCGGGCGGCGAACAGCAGATGACGGCCATCGGCCGGGCGCTGATGTCTCGACCGCGCCTGCTCGTCCTCGACGAACCGTCGATGGGGCTTGCCCCGCTCATCGTCCAGGACATCTTCCAGACGCTTAGGAAGCTGAACCGGGAGGCCGGCCTGTCGATCCTGGTTGCCGAGCAGAATTCGGCGGTCGCGCTTGGCTATGCCGATCATGCCACGGTGCTCGAGAACGGGGTCTCGGTTCTCTCCGGCGCCGCCGCCAGCCTGCGCCAGCGCGAGGACGTGCGCGCCTTCTATCTCGGACAACAGCCTTCGCCCGCCCAACCAACCCATCTCCACGCCGTCGTGTAAACAGAACCCCAAGGAGCCATGAAATGACTGTGTCCAATGTCAAGACCGACAAAGCCGCGGCCGCCGTTCCGCCGGTACCGCGTCCGGCTACCGCCGCGCATATCATCAAGGACGACGCCGAAGCGATCGCGGTCGCGCATCGCCTAGCGGCCGAGTTCGTCAAGGAGTCCTCCAGGCGCGACCGCGACCGGGTCTGGCCGGTGGCCGAGCTGGACCAGTTCTCGCAGAGCGGCCTGTGGTCGATAAACGTGCCGAAGGCGTTCGGCGGACCTGAAGTGTCCTACGCCACATTGGCCAAGGTGATCGAGATAATCTCGGCCGCCGATTCCTCGATCGGCCAGATCGCGCAGAACCACCTCGGCGTCGTCGCGGCCATCCGCACCGTCTCCGACAAGGACCAGCAGGCGCTGCTCTTTGCCGAAGTGTTGAAGGGCACGCGGTTCGGCAACGCCTTTTCCGAATTCGGCTCCAAGCGCGCCGCCGATTTCGAGACGAAGTTCACCGATGCCGGCGACCATGTCATCGTCAACGGCCAGAAATTCTATTCATCGGGCGCGCTGCTTGCCCATCTGGTGCCGATCGTGGCGCTCGACGATGAGGGCCGCGCCTGGTACGCGATCGCCGATCGCGGCGCGCCGGGACTGACGGTGATCGACGACTGGTCGAGCTTCGGCCAGCGCACGACGCTGTCGGGCACCGTCATCATCGACAACGTCAAGGTGCCGAAGACGCATCTCGTTCCGGGCTACAAGGGTTACGACAAGCCGACCGCAGACGGCGCTATCTTCCAGATCATCCAGGTGGCGGTGGACACCGGCATAGCACAGGCGGCGATCGACGAAACGGTCAACTTCGTCAGGACCAAGAGCCGCGCCTGGATCGACAGCGGCGTCGACAATGCATGGGGCGATCCCTACACGATCCAGGCGGTCGGCGACCTGACGCTCCGGCTGCATGCGGCCCAGGCGCTGCTGGAAAAGGCCGGCCACGCCATCGACCGCGCAGTCGCCGAGCCGACAGCCGAGAGCGTTGCGCATGCGCAGATCGTCACTGCGGAAGCGAAGATCCTGTCGACCGAGATCGCGATCGCGGCGACCAACAAGCTGTTCGAACTGGCGGGCACGCGCTCGACGCTCGCCGAGCACAACCTCGAC
>NZ_RZSN01000211.1:0-8666 GCF_003997315.1 Mesorhizobium sp. M1A.F.Ca.IN.020.04.1.1 | reverse complement strand
GAAGGATGGCGCCTGGTGGCAGGCGCCATCCTTCTCGTCCAGCGCGATCGCGCCCGCCGGCAGGAGGATCGGACAGTCGGACAGCCACGGCGCGCCGTCCTGGAAAGCTGCATAGGCGGCCAGCGGATCGCCGGCAGCGTTCGGAGCAAAATCGGGCCAATTGCCGGGCGACGCATCGCCCAGGCGTTCTGCGACCAGTGCGCGAAGCGGAATTCGGGATGGATAGAACACCAGCCTCGCCTTGAAGCGGTCCCCCGGCGCGAAGGCGCCGGAGCGGCGCCCGGCCGAGGCCGGGAAGAAGTCCAGGAGGACGGCAAATCGTGGGATTGGGCTTTTCAGATCGAGCAGCCAGGTCGCGTGGCTGACCAGGCCGTCGCGACGGGCCTCGATCTTCTCACCCAGCACCTCCCAGTCGCTCTCGACCTTGACGGCATCCGGATTGGCAAGGATCTGGTCGCGTGTTTCGGATGTCGAGACCAGGCGCTTCAGCTCGGCATCGTCGGGCGCGGCACGCCAGGCCTTGGCGAGCAGCACCAGCTTACTCAGCTCTCGGATAGCGGCGTCCGGCCGCTCTTCGCTGCGCAGCGCCATCAGTTTCGCGGGCAGCTCGTCGATACGCCCGGCCAAAGCGGTCGCCTTGAGGTCTACAAGCCGCGCCGCGATGCGGCGGCAGCGCTCGCTGCTGGCGTCGACAAAACCGGCAAGGCCGAGCCGAAGCTGGTCGGCAACCCACTGATCCAATTCGTCGAGCGCTGCCGACACGGCACTTCGCGTGTCCTCGGCGCGCTTGCGCTGCGCCGCCTCGCGGCGCTCGGCGGCCGCGGCGTCTTCTACGGCAGCGCTTTGCTCGGGCCGCAACGCCTCGTCGATGCTTTTGCTTTCCGCGCTTGCCGGCGTCGGCGGCTGGCCCGGCTTGCGGCGCCGCCCGAGCCAGTCATTGACCCATTCCGGCGTCTGGTCGACCCGATCGAAGCTGGCGGGCGCGGTGGCGCCGATCCACATCAGCCCCAGTATGTGCTTGCACGGAAATTTTCGCGATGGACAGGTGCATTTGTAGCCGTGGTCGCGGGCATCGAATGCGACGCGGTAGGGATTCGCTCCCGAGCCCTGGCATTCGCCCCAGATGAGGCCCAGCTGTTCGTTTGTCTCGAGACGGGGCCAGTTGGACCGCTTGGTCAGCTTGGCGGCGGCGCCCAGCGAAGCCTGGTCGGGCGCGAGCGCCTCGATTGTTTTCAAATCCAGCTGCAAGCCGCTCCCTCATGACCCCCGAAGCATGATGTCGCGACGATAGATACCTGTTTGCGGCGCGCTGGTGTAGCTCCAGCCGCTGAAAAGTTGGTGTCTTGTCTAACGTTGCGTTGCCCTGTTCATCGTCAGGCGCGCACCCACCAGGATGGCGTGCACAGCATAGGCGCGGCGATCCTCGGCGCTGACGGCCAGCCGATCGGCACGCTATCCATCGCCTCCCCTGTCTCGCGCGTAGACGATGCGGTAGCGGCCCCCGGGCGAAGCGGCGATCAGGGCGGCGAGGCTCATCTCGGCGCGGCCGACCGGCGAGGCATGACTCATCTTCCCCGTTGCGGCGAAGATGGTTAGGTGCTGCCGACGCCGTCCCGATGGCAGCTGGCGTCGTGCCCCAGCTTCTCCAAGCCTGACTTCATCATCTGCCTCCTCCACCAGTCGCTTCGCGTTCCGCAACCGGCGGATTTCGCGGCCGAATTCCTCACCGTCAAACAGCGTCCTGGTAAAATTCGATCGGCAGTCCATCGGGATCGGCGATGAAGGTAAACAATCGTCCCGTGTATGGATCTGTTCGGATGGGCTCCACCTCGACGTCTCGCGACCGAAGCAGCTCGGCTGTTGCCTCGACCGAGGCGACCGAGAATGCAATATGCCTTAATCCACAGGCCTCGGGCCTGCTGGGCCGGCTTGGCGGACCAGGGAAACTGAACAGTTCGATCTGGATGGTACCGTGACGCAAATCGCACTTCCAAGACTGCCTTTCGGGGCGCCAGTTTTCGGCCAGAACGACGAAACCGAGCTTGTTCGTGTAGAACAGCTTGGAGGTCTCATAGTCACTGGAGATGATTGCGACATGATGGACAGCCAGCAGCATCAGATTGGCCTCGCGTAAGCGTCGATAACGGCGACCCAGCACAGTCGCATCGGGTATACCTTGGCGCAACCAGGCGCCGACACCGGCCGTGCCGGCTTGGGCGAGCATCTCCACAAGGTCCGGCCACCCTCCCCTCGAGGGGAGCTTATCCGAGCGCTATTCACGCCGTCTTGAGGTCGGTGTACTTCTCGATCGCGTGCAGCGACTTGTCTTTGCCGAAGCGGGACTGCTTGAAGCCGCCGAGCGGTACCGTGATGTCGGCGCCGCCATAGGTGTTGACGTGGACGACGCCGGCATTGATGGCGCGCACCATGCGATGCGCGGTCGAACGCTTCGAGGTGCACACTGCAGAAGCAAGACCATAGACGGTGGCGTTGGCAAGGCGCACCGTCTCTTCCTCGCTTTCGAAGCGCATGACGCCGAGCACCGGCATGCACAATGTGATGTTCGGCCGCGTCGTCGACATCCGCCATGGCAGCGACGAGGCGGCGCTGCTCTATGTCGGGCGCAACTACATGCAGCCCAGCGCACTGGGAGTTTCGGTGGCTAGTCGGTCAGTCTGGCGCTGACTCCGACTCGATCAGGCTTTCCAGCATGTCCAGCAGGCGCTCGTACTGCTCGGCGCCGTAACGCTTCTCGATGGCGTCGTAGATGGCGGTGCGCTCGGGCGCCAGCTCCTCGATCAGCGCCACGCCGGCCGGGCTGATGGCGAGCAGAGCGCGGCGGCCGTCATCCTTGACCTTGTTGCGGGTGATGAATTCGCGCTCGTCCAGTGCTTTGATCATGCGGGTGAGACTGGGCGGCAGGATCGAGGCGCGGTTAGCGAGCTCGGTCGCTTCCAGCGGACCGGTCTCGGCAAGCACGCGCAGCACGCGCCATTGCTGCTCGGTGATGTCGTGGCGAGCAAGCATCGGACGAAAATGCGCCATGATCACTTCGCGGGCGCGAAGCAGAGCCATGGGCAGGGAAGGGCGGGTGCTGGGCGGCAGCAGAGTCAACTCTCCGAAAAGTTCCAGTCCAGTACGACTCGCAACAGAAATTAACGCTCGGATCGCAGCTATATCCGCGATTTCTCCGAGAGCGGCAATCCCGTCCCCGACGACCCCGTCGACATAGAGACCAAGCACTTGACATTCGGTCGCCAAGCCCTTGCCCCACATGGGGATCGAATATTCGGCGAATCTCGACGCGAAGGTCGAGATGAGCGAGCTTTGCGCGCTCGTTTCACGCATCATCCTCGAGACCGGCCTGTTCGAGCCCGGCGCCGAGCGGGTGCGCGCCCTCCGTGCAGATGCCTATGCGGTCGCGGACCGGCTCCCCGAGAACGGCTTCATCGACATGAATTTCCGCATCGGCAGGGGCCGCAGCGCGGAGGAGAAGAAGCGGACCGGCGAGGCGATCATCAAGGGGTTATCGCGCGCGTTCTATGTCGACACGCTCGGCCTGCAGGTGAGCGACGAGACCAGCGACGCGATCTATCTGCGCGCGCTGGAGGAGCGCGGCCACCCCAGCCCGCGCGAGGCAGACCTGCGCTGGATCGGCGCCATCGTGTCGCGCAACGGCGAGGTGGAGGAGACGGGGCTCGGTGCCGGCGTGCTCGATCATCCGGCCAAGGGCATTGTGTGGCTCGCCGACCGGCTGCATCAGTACGGCATGCAAATCGAGGCCGGACAGGTGGTGCTGTCGGGCTCCTTCATCCGGCCGGTCGAATGCCGGCATGGCGATCGGATCGTCTCGGATTTCGGGCCCTTTGGTGCGATCCGCATCGTTGACCGGCCGCGCGAATTTGCAAGCTGCGCGCTGCCCCAAAGAAAAAGGCCGGGCGCGAAAGCGGCCCGGCCAAGAAATGAAGGTCATAACCTTCAGAGGGGAACATCGCCCGGCGCAATGGGAGGAAAACACCGAGCGATGGCCTCTATTTGGGGCGGTTGCGGTATATTTTCCACGAACTGAATTCCAAAAACTGGCCGGAAGGCGAAAAAATATCGCGCGGGCAGCGGCAAAGCTCAGCCGGCCGCCGCTGCCTTTTCCAGAAGATCGGCATAGTGCTGCCGGGCCACGTCGGGATGCGACCTCAGACGGCTCTTCAGCACATTGGTTCCGACGTTGCGGAAGAGCGGATTGTCGGGATCGCTGGCCGGCCCGCGCGCCTCAGCCGCCAGTTCCTGCGGAAGGTCGAGCAGCGGGATGGTCGCGTCGAGCCGGGCGCTGAAGAAGAACGGCACCGAAATCCGCTCGACGCCTGGCGGCGGTGTGACGACGCGGTGCACGGTTGCTCTCAGATACCCGTTCGAAGCGAGTTCGAGCAGTTCGCCGATGTTGACCACGAGCGTTTGCGGAATCGGATCTACATTCACCCAGCTGCCATCATATTCGACCTGCAGCCCCTTGTTCTCGTCCTGCAGCAGAAGGGTGAGGAAACCGCCATCCTTATGCGCGCCGACGCCCTGGTCGTCACCGGTGGCGTCGCGGCCTGGGTAGCGCACGATCTTCATGCGGTGGTTGGGCTCGCTGCCATAGATCGGGTCGAAGGCGTCCTCCGGCTGATCGAGTGACAGCGCGAAGGCCTTGAGCAGCCGGATGGCTACCTCCGTCGCCTTGGTCTGCCAGGCAAGCAGCGCCGGCTTCAGTTCGGGCAACGCAGCCGGCCACTGGTTCGGACCTTGCAGCCGGGTCCAGGCCGGCACGCTCGGCCCTTGCGAAATGGTCGCGCGCTCGACGCCGATGTCGAGCTGCTCGCGCCAGTCGGCCTTGCCCCTGGTCAGCTCGCCGCCGGCACGCGTGTAGCCGCGAAACTGCGGCGACTTCACCATCTCGATGGCCAGCTTGTCGGCCTCCGACAAGGCAAAGAAGCGCCGCGCGGCATCGAGCACCGCGTCGATGTCCGGCTGCGTTATGCCGTGGCTGCTGAGATAGAAGAAGCCGACATCGCGAGCGGCGGTGCGCAGATCAAACAAGAAGGTCCGCAGTTCCGACTCGCCCTGCTCCAGTCGGTCGAGATCGAGCACCGGGATTATTCTGGCCATGGACAGCTTCCTCTTGGCGGCAACTCTCTGTTTTTCGCAAGTCCGGACGGAAAACCGATGCGCACTTTTCCTGGAATTGCTCGAGCAACCCCGCCGCACGATGACATGCGCGTCATTGCAGGTGAAGAAACGCGCCAACCAATCTCGTTGCAAATGGAGCAAGCCGCCGCTCAATTCCCGGGTTTTCGCGGCAAATTGCGTTCATTCGACTCCCGCTTCTCGCGTTTCGCCTATCCGCGATGATCCAGCCACGCGACCAGCCGGTCACACCACTGGATGCCGCAGACCAGCACGATCAGCACCACCACCGCCGCAACCATGACGCCGGTCTCGCGTCGGGGCGCGTTATTGCACGGTTCGTGGAATGGATCGTCAGAACGTCTCGACCCAGGGCCTCAGCTCGACCTCGAAGCTCCAGGCGCTGCGATGCTGGCGGTGGACTGCGAGATAGGTCTCGGCGATCGCGTCCGGCGAGAGGCGGCGATCCGGCCGGTCTGGCTCGGCCGCCTGCCCGGGCGGCTCGATCTGGCCGTCGATGATGAAATGCGCGACATGGATGTTCTTCGGACCTAGCTCGCGCGCCATCGACTGCGCCAGCCCGCGCAGCCCGAATTTCGGCATGGCGAAGCCGGCCGAGCCGGAGAAGCCCTTGAGACTCGCAGTGGCGCCGGTGAACAGGATCGAGCCGGAGTCGCGAGCAACAAGCCGGCGTGCCGCCTGCTGGCCGACGAGGAAGCCGCCATAGGCGCCGACGAGCAGGGCCTGCTTGACCGCCTCCGGATCGAGCTCGGCGATCGGGCCGCGCGTGCGGCCGCTGGCGTTGAAGACGGCAATTTCGAGGGAGCCGGCCTTGTCGGCCGCCTCGAACAGCCGCTCGACGGAGGCGGCATCCGACACGTCCGTCTCCACCGCCTGCGCACCCGTCTCCTGAACCAGCGCGGAGAGCTTGTCGACATTGCGGGCGGCCAGCACGACGCGAAAACCTTGCTTGCCGAGGAGCCGCGCCAGCGAAGCGCTGAGGCCAGCTCCAGCGCCGGCGATCACTGCGACAGTGGCGGCCATGTCGTTCCTCCTGCGAGTACGCGTTGTTCAGTTGAGGTCGATAATCGCACAAGCTCGCTCCTTCGGCGGCAAGAGGCAAGGACTAGGTTGCTCCGTTTTGGCAGTGCGACACAAAGGCGGTGCACGGTGAGAGGTCCCGGCGCATCCGAAAGACTTGCCTGTCGCGCCGATCCGTCCGACACGTGGTCCAGCGGCGATTCGAGGAACGACCATGGAACCAATCTGGGCCGTCGGCCTGATGACCGGCACGGTGCTTGACGGCAATATCGACGTGGCGCTGATTAAAACCGACGGCGAGCGCATCGCCGACACCGGCACATACACACTGGCCCCCTACCCGCAATCGATCCGCACCCTGCTCGAAGAGACCCTGCGCCAAGCACGCGTCTGGAATTTCGAGGGGCCGGAGCCGACGATTTTTCGCGAGGCGGAGGAGGCGCTGACGCGCGCGCAGTCGGCGGCGGTCAGGGATTTGGTCGAAAGCCAGGGCATGACGATGGCCGATATCGGCGTCGTCGGCTTCCACGGCCAGACGGTGCTGCATCGCGCCCCGCAGCCGCGACGAATCGGCCGCACGCGCCAGCTCGGCGACGGCGAGCTGATGGCCGCCCTGCTTGGCACCAAAGTCGCCTATGACTTCCGCACGGCCGATGTGGCGGCCGGCGGACAAGGCGCGCCGCTCGCTGCCGCGTATCATGCGGCGCTGCTCAAAGAGGCCGACGCCAGCGGCGACACCGCGGTGCTCAATCTGGGCGGCGTCGGCAACATCACCTGGTGGGACGGCAAAGACAACATCGTCGCCTTCGACACCGGGCCGGCCAATGCGCCGGTCAACGATTTCATCAAGGCGAAGGGCCTCGGCGAGATGGATCGCGACGGCAGACTGGCTGCCGCGGGTACGGTCGACGAGGCAAGGCTAGAGCGGCTGCTGCAGCATCCGTATCTGACGAAGCCTTACCCAAAATCGCTTGACCGCTTCGACTTCACCGCGGCCATGGCCGACGGGCTCGGCGCGGAGGACGGCGCGGCGACGCTGACGGCTTTCACCGTCTCGGCGGTCGGCAAGGCGCTCGATCTGTTGCCGCGCCGGCCAAGACGACTGGCGGTCAGCGGCGGCGGCCGCCGCAACCCGACCATGATGGCGATGCTCGGCCAGCGCGCCGGCGTCGAAGTGGTGCAAGCCGAGACGCTCGGCTGGAAGGGCGACGCGGTCGAAGCGGAATGCTTCGCGTTCCTCGCGGTGCGCGTGCTGCGCGGCCTGCCGATCAGCTTTCCGAGCACCACCGGGGTGCCGCAGCCGATGCGCGGTGGAAAGCTCGCGGGTTAAGACAACTTCTTCTGCAGGAAGATGCGGCTGCGGCCGACCGGAAAATCGGCGAGCGTGCCGAACGGCTGGTAGCCCTGGCGCTGATAGACCTTGGCCGCGGTCGGATTGAAAGTGTCGATCCACGCGGCCTGGCAGCCGCGCGCCAGCGCTTCCCGTTCGGCTGCGTCCAGCATGCTCGCGGCGATGTGCCGGCCACGCCAGATTTCGTCGACCCAGAGCCATTGCACATAGAGCCAGCCCCAGGCGGTGTAACCGGAAATGCCGGCGACGATCGCGCCGGCGTCGTCGCGAACGAAGACGGCGAGCGTCTTCCGGCCCGAGGCACCGACATCGCTGTCGTTGAAGGCGGTCAAGCCCTCGCCGACACGGGCGAGATCCTGCGGCAAGGGCTCGGTGGTGATCTCGAGCGTCATCTTCACGGTGGCTCCGGTGCGGTTCGGAAGCCAGCCTTAGCCAAGGAGCGAAGCGACACGCAAGCCTATTGCCGGGCAGAGCGCCACGCCGCGGCCGATGCCGCCACCAGCATCAGCAAGGCGGCGACCAGGGCGCAGTTGGCGAAGCCGAGGGCGGTGTAGAGCGGGCCGAAACCGGCGGTGCCGACGGTTACGGCGAAATAGGTGACTGCGCTGTTCAGGCCCATGATCGTGCCGCGCCGCGCGGCGTCGAGCGCGGTGAGCCGCATCACCAGAACGTTCAGCCCGAAATGGTTGGCAAGGCCCCAGACGGCGATCGTCGCCATCAGCAGGCCGAAGGCGCCGCTGGCCGAGGCGATCGCCACATAGACGGCGGCGACCAGCAGATAGGCGAAGGGCATGACGCGGCGGGCGCCGAGACGGTCGATGACGCCGTCAAGCAGCGCCGCCGCGCCGAAGCCGAGCCCGTAAGCGATCGCCGCCAGCCCGTTGGCGCTGACCGGCTCGCCGAGACCTTCATGGAGATGATCGCCGAGATAGCCGTAGACGCCATAGAAGGCGGTCATGAAGGCGCCGCAGGCGATCAGCAGCGGCAGGATTCCGGGCACAGCCAGCGCGCCGAGCGGCGACGGTGCCGGACCGCTTTTCCTGGTGTCGCGCAGCGAGCTGACCGACAGGCCGGCGACGGCGGTTGCGGCGAGAAGCGCGACAGCGGCGAAGAC